>JBGPBR010000198.1:0-4607 GCA_041481325.1 Desulfobaccia bacterium | reverse complement strand
CGGGCTCTGAGATTTCCTTCCAGGAAATGGCAGCTGCCGGCCTCTCACCCGCCCACGAAGATGGCGTCGGCCCCGGCCTCAAAGCCCTTCAGGATATGCAGCATGTCGATCCTGCCGGTGCACAGATACTTGACGAGGCGCACCCCGGCTGGGTATTGCATCCGGGCTGAACCTGCCATATCCGCCGCCGTATACGTGCAGTAAGTGCAGACAAAAGCCAGAATCTTGGGTAAATATTCCATGTTATTCTTCCTTTGAAAGCTGGAGGCTATTAAGAAGCCGCCTGATCTTCTGTCTCTTCCTTTCCCGCGTCAATGGCAGTGATCTTAGAGATAAACTGTCGATCCATGTGGTGCCTCACTTCGATGGCCTTTCGGGGGCAGGCGCTGGCGCAACTGCCGCAGCCCTGGCAGGCGGCGGGGTCGATAGTAACGACGCCCTCTGCCGGGTCCACCCGGGGCACCCCGAAGGGGCAGGTGCGCATGCAGGTGAGGCAGATGGCGCATTTTTGGGGATCAACCACCGCCACTGCGCCCCCCACGTAGATAACTTCCTGGGCCAGGACCCCCAGGGCCCGGGCCGCGGCCCCCTGGGCCTGGGCGATTGACTCCTCGATGAACTTGGGGCTGTGGGCCAGGCCGCAGAGAAAGATGCCGTTGACCGCGAAGTCCAGGGGCCGCAGTTTCTGGTGCGCTTCCATGAAAAAGCCGTCGGCGTCCAGGGGCAGCTTCATGAGGCCGGCGATCTCCTTGGCCACCGGATGGGGCCGGATGGCCGCGGACAGCGCCAGATAATCGGCTTTAAGGTTTATGATCGCTTTCAGATTCTGATCAAAGACCGACACCAGCAGGCCGTCACCTGCCGGGGTTACCTCAGGTTTCCGCTCCGGCTCGTATCGGATAAACTGCACCCCCAAATCCCGGGCCTTTTTATAGTAAATCTCTTTCAGGCCATAAGTACGGATGTCCCGGTATAGAATGAAAACCCGGGCTTGAGGCCGGATTTCCTTAATTTTCAGGGCGTTTTTGACGGCCTCGCCACAGCATATCCGGCTGCAATAAGGATGCTCCGGCTCTCGGGAACCCACACATTGGATCATGACCACCGTGGGGGCCGCGGCCAAATCATCCGGCGAGTCCGCTAACAGACCTTCCAATTCGATTTGGGTCAACACCCTGCTATGCTTGCTGTACAGATACCCCTGGGGTGAGCATTCCCGGCCGCCGGTGGCGATCACCACGGCGCCGCAGTGCACCGACCATTTCCCCCGGGGAGACTCCAATTCACACTGGAAATTCCCCTGGTACCCGGAGAAGCCGATGATCCGGGCCTCCTCCCACCAGAGGATATTGGGATGCGCCTCCATCCGGGTCACCAATTCGTGCAGAAGCGGCTGGATGGCATGGCCTTCCAGGGTGTGGCGCATGTCATGGGCCAGGCTCCCCCCGAAACGCTCCTGCAGGTCAGGGAGATAGACCTGGTAACCCGCGTCGGCGATGGTCAGCGCCGCGGTCAAGCCCGCCAGGCCGCCGCCCACCACCAGGGCCTGTTGATTGACCGGGACCGGCAGTTCGGTTAAGGGCTCCAGCACCGCGGCCCGGGCCACCGACATTTTTAACAGTTCCTTGGCCTTCTCGGTGGCCAACCCGGGGGTGTTCTGGTGCACCCAGGAGTCCTGGTCCCGGATGTTGGCCATCTCGAAGAGGTACTTGTTGAGACCAGCCTTCCGCAGGTTGTCCTGGAACAGGGCCTCGTGAGTCCGGGGACTGCAGGAGGCCACCACCACCCGGTTGAGCCGGTGCTCCTCGATCACCTGGCGCATGGCCTCTAAAGAGTCGGTGGCGCAGATGAAGGTGTAGTGATCGGCATGGACCACTCCGGGGAGAGTCCGGGAGTAGTCGCTGACCTGCGCCACATCCACCACCCCGGCGATGTTGATGCCGCAATGGCAGACAAAAACCCCGATGCGGGGTTCCTCTGAGGAAATCTCGCGTTCGGGGGGATATTCCGCTTTGGACAGCAAAGTGCCCCGGGCCTCGCTCAGAAGCGTGGCCGCAGCCCCCGCGGCCGCAGAGGCCTGGCCCACGGTCTCGGGGATATCCTTGGGCGACTGGTAGACCCCGCAAGTGAAGATCCCTTCCCGGCTGGTCTCCACCATCTTAAGAGGTGGATTTTCCACGAAGCCCCACTGATTGGTGGCAATGTTACATACTTGCGCCAGTTGCTTGGTGGCCGGGTGAGGGGTAAGACCCACAGAGAGCACCACCAGGTCGAATTCTTCCGTCTGGATGCGGCCGTCTTCGTCAACGTAATTCAGCTCCAGGTTATGGGACCGGGGGTCCTGGGCCACCCGGGAGATCATGGAGCGGATGAGGCGCACCCCGTGCACGTCCCGGGCCCGTTCGTAGTAGCGATCAAAGCCCTTGCCCTGGGCCCGGAAGTCGATGAAAAAGATGGTGGGCTGCACCCGGGGGTCGTGCTCTTTGGAAATAATGGCCTGCTTGGCGGCGTACATGCAGCAGACGTAGGAGCAGTATTCCCGGCCGATGGAGGCGTCCCGGGAGCCCACGCACTGGATCCAGGCGATCTTTTTCGGCTCCCGGCCGTCGCTGG
The DNA here is from genome assembly GCA_041481325.1 of Desulfobaccia bacterium. Classification (GTDB taxonomy): domain Bacteria; phylum Desulfobacterota; class Desulfobaccia; order Desulfobaccales; family 0-14-0-80-60-11; genus DASWLF01. Next base: position 1,994 of record JBGPBR010000198.1, on the reverse strand, counting down.
GCCGCTGGACGTGGCCGTCGTAAGGTCCGGTGGCGGATAACACCCGCTCGAACTCCAGCGAGGTTATGACGTTGGGATAGCGGCCATAGCCGTACTCGGGTTTTAAATTGGCATCGAAGGGCCGGAACCCCGGGGCCAGGATCACCGCCCCCACTTCCAGGGTCTGGGTTTGGGGCTGCTGTCCGTGGTCGATGGCCCCGGCCTGGCAGGCCTCAACACACTGCATACATTCGGAGCACCCGCCGCAGTTAAGGCAGCGGCTCGCTTCTTCCCGGGCCTGCTCTTCGGTGTAGCCCTGGGCAACCTCGTCGAAACAGGAGCAGGTGTACTCCGGGGGCAGGGCGGACATCACTTCCCGGGGCCGGCCTTCCATGTCCTTGGGAATCTCGGCCCAGCGCTGTTGGGCCTCTTGGCCCTCGGTGCGGCCGGCGGCCAGATCCTCTCCCTGAAGATAACGGTGGATGGATTCCGCGGCATCGATGCCGCCCCCCACCGCCTCAATAGCAATCCAGGGGCCGGTGTGCACGTCTCCGGCGGCAAAGACTCCAGGCCGGGAGGTCTCGTAAGTTACTGCATTGACTTCAATGGTCCCCCAGCGCGACAGCTTGACGCCGCAGGCCTGAAGTGGTTCTGGGGCCGCCTCCTGGCCGATGGCCGGGACAATCATATCCACCGGCAGCTCAAAGGTGGCCCCGGGAATGGGCACCGGTTGCCGGCGACCCGAGGCGTCGGGTTCGCCCAACTCCATCTTCTGGCAGATCAAGCCAGTGACCTTGCCGTCGTTGCCCGTTACTAATTGCAGGGGCGCGGCCAGGTAAACGATCTCCACCCCTTCGCACAGGGCCTGCTCGATTTCATGGGCGAAGGCGGGCATCTCCGAACGTCCACGGCGGTAGACGATTGTCACCTTAGCCCCTAAGCGTCGAGCGGTGCAGGCCACGTCAATGGCCACGTTGCCGCCCCCGATGACGGCAAGGCTTTTGCCCACGCTCAGGGGCTCACCCAGGTTCTGCCGCCTCAAAAATTCCACTCCCTGGATGACGCCGTCCGCGTCCTCTCCGGGAATCCCCAAGGGTTTGCCCACATGACAGCCGATCCCCAGGAAGATGGCTTTATAGCCCTCCTCAACCAGCCCGTCCAGGGTAAAATCCCGACCCAGGGCGGTATTGGTCTTGAGCTCCACTCCCAGTCGCAAAATATTGTCGATCTCCCGGTCCAATACCTCCTTGGGCAGGCGGTAGTCGGGAATGCCCACCCGGAGCATGCCTCCGGCTTTAGGCAGGGCCTCGAAGATAGTGGGCCGGTAACCTTGCCGGGCCAGGTGATAGGCGCAGGCCAAACCCGCGGGGCCAGAGCCGATGACGGCAATTTTTTCTTTCCTGGCAGCCACCGGGGGCGGAGTAATGGCGCTTAGATCTACCTGGTCCGCGGCAAAGCGCTTGAGAGCGCAGATGGCCACGGGCTCATCTTTCTCCCGGCGCCGGCATTGATCCTCGCAGGGATGGGGGCAGATCCGGCCCAGGACCCCGGGCAGGGGCAGGCGCTCCATGATGAGTTGTACCGCTTCCTGGTATTTCCCTATCTTGATGAGTTGCAGGTAACCCTGGACGTTGATTGCCGCGGGACAGGTGAGGCCACAGGGGGCCCGGTCGAACTTCTTGATGGCAAAGGTGGAGGGCACCGCCTGGGGGAAATGACGGTAGGCCGCCGGGCGTAATCCCAGGCCCTCGTCGAAGGCGGAAGGCAGCAGCACCGGGCAGGCCTCGGCGCAGGCGCCGCAGGCGTTGCACTTGGAAGCGTCGATATAGCGGGGCTCCCGCTTCAGGGTCACCGTAAAATGACCCGCTTCCCCTTCCAGTTTCTCGAGTTCCGCCTGGGTCAAAATCTCGATGTCCGGGTGCTGGGCGACCTCGATGAGCTTGGGGGAAATCAGACAGGTGGAACAGTCATTGGTGGGGAAGGTCTTGTCCAGCTGGGCCATGACCCCGCCGATG
>JBGPBR010000197.1:0-4659 GCA_041481325.1 Desulfobaccia bacterium | reverse complement strand
TGGTATAAATGATTATCCGAGGTACCCTACGGGGTTTAAAAGGGAAGACGGAAGAACCGTCGCGGTCCCGCCGCTGTGTCCGGGGACGAACTCTGCACGAGGCCACTGTTCCACCTGAGTGGGATGGGAAGGCGCAGATAGTAGGATGATCCGGAAGCCAGAAGACCTGCCCGGAGTCTGGCGCCAGGCGAGAGACAAGTGGCCCAGACATCAGGACCCGCCCTGGACAGGCGGCTCCATTGTTAAGGATAAAGAAGCTGGGTGCATCCTTAAGTCCGTCCGGACTTAAGGATATTTTTTTGGCTGGAGGTGCCCATGCCTGCCGTCAAGACCCTGATATCGTTGGTGGGTTTTTTGGCCGTCTTGCTGGGGCCGGCGGTCCCCTTCGCCGCCGCCGCCCCGGCCGCCGCCCGGCCCGTCATCGTGCTCACCGCCTGCGGCTACCAAATTTGCCCTGTGAAGGCGAATCGGTCTTAAGAACAGTCAACCCCATACTGGCTCAAGCCTTTTATGAAAAGCCCTACTTGCAGCCCTCTTGCCGGCGAACTCAGCCACGCCCCGGAGTTGGCGGCCGCGCTCCAGCGCCGCCGGGTGGAGCGGCGCCGGTTCGCGCTCTCGCTCCTGGCTTTGGTGGTGGCTCTGGTGGCATCCGTGCTTCTGGGCACCGGCATCGGCCGCATGGACCTCGGCTGGAGCACCATCGCCCAAGTGCTCCTGAACAAGCTGGGCTTTCAGACCGCGGCCGTGGACCGCACCACGGAGGTGGTGGTCTGGGGCATCCGCCTCTCCCGGGTGGTGCTCTCGGGGCTGGTGGGTGCCTCCCTGGCGGCCGCGGGGGTGGTCTTCCAGGGCCTGCTCCTGAACCCCCTGGCGGACCCTTTCACCATCGGGGTCTCCACCGGCGGGGCCTTCGGGGTGGCCCTGCTGGTGATGTTGGGGGTGGGCGGCTCCTTTCTGGGCCTGAGCCCGCTGCCCCTGGCGGCCCTGGCCGGGGCCTTGGGGGCCATGGCCGCGGTGTTGGTCCTCTCCCGGGAGGCCGGACGCATCCGCAAGGAGTCCCTGATCCTGGCCGGCATCGTGGTGAGCACCTTTCTGTCCGCCCTCATCAGCCTGATCAAGAGCCTGGACGAGGAATCGCTCTCCGCCATCGTCTTCTGGATCATGGGGAGCTTTTCGGGCCGGGGCTGGATCCACGTGGGATTCCTGCTGCCCTACGCCGCGGCGGGCCTGGTGTTGGCGGCCTACCACAGCCGGGAGCTGGACATCCTGGCCCTGGGCGAGGAGCAGTCCCATTTTTTAGGGGTGTCGGTCTCCCGGGTGCGCCTCAAGCTCCTGCTGGGGGCCTCCCTCCTGACCGCGGGGGCGGTGGCGGTCTCCGGGGTCATCGGTTTCGTGGGCCTGGTGGTGCCGCACCTGTGTCGGATGCTGGCCGGCCCGTCCCACGGCCGGCTCCTGACCCTGTCCGCCTTTACCGGGGCCCTGACCCTGATCTGGGCCGACGTCCTGTCCCGGGTATTGCTCGCCAGCGGCCAGGAGCTGCCTGTGGGCGTGGTTACCGCCCTTTTGGGCGGGCCCTTTTTCTTTTACCTGCTGAAGTCCCGGCGGGCCAGGGGGATATGGTGATCCGGGCCGCCGGCCTCGAGCTGGGGTACGGGGACCGGGTGGTCCTCAGCGGCCTCGATTTTCACGTGGCCCCGGGCGAATTCGTGGGCATTCTGGGCCCCAACGGCAGCGGCAAATCCACCCTGCTGCACGCCCTCTCGGGTTGGCTGGCGCCCAAGAGCGGCGTCCTCATGGTGGAAGATAAGCCCCTGGGGGGGTTGTCCAGCCGCCTGCGGGCCCAGACCCTGGCGGTGGTGCCCCAGTCCACCGAGGTGCGCTTCCCTTTCAGCTGCCTGGAAATCGTCCTCATGGGGCGCTACCCCCACCGCCGCCGCCTGGGGAGCCTGACCGCGGACGATCTCATCCGGGCCCTGAAGTCCATGCGGCAGACCACCACGGAACATCTCAAGGAGCGGCCCGTCACCGAGGTCTCCGGCGGGGAATGCCAGCGGGTGGTCATTGCCCGGGCCCTGGCCCAGGACCCCCGCCTCCTGCTGCTGGATGAGGCCACTTCCTCTCTCGACGTGCGCAAAAAACTGGAGATATTCGAACTCCTGAATCACCTGAACCGGACCCGAAGCCTCACGGTGCTGTGCGCCATGCACGACCTGAACCTGGCGGCACTTTACTGCCGGAGGCTCATGTTCGTCAAGGACGGGCGGCTGCTGGTGGACGGGCCCACCGAGGCGGTCTTCACCCCCGAGATTCTGGCGGAGGTCTATGACACCGCCATGGAGGTCCGCTGGCACCCGGCCAGCCACCGGCCCTACGCGGTGATGCTGCCTTTGCCCCCGGGGGTTGGGGTAGAGGAAGATAAAGATTTTGGCAGCGGGGGCCAGGGGCCGACGGCCACTGACAACCCCTCTCCCCCAACCCCGCCAAGAGGGCTATGAAAAACTTGCGCCCCCAACGCCAGGCGCGGCAGCTGCGCCTATGCCACCAGATGGGTTTTCAAGGCAATTTCCGAAAAGCGGCATTGGCTTGCCTCTTGGTTTTTTGCACCCTTTTGGGATTCGTAACTAGTTCCCAGGGGAGCGCCCAGATCCAGGACGACCGGGGCCGGACCGTTTCCCTGGCCGGGCCGCCCCGGCGCATCATTTCCCTGTACGGCGGGCTCACCGAGACCCTGGCGGCCCTGGGGCTGGCTTCCCTGATAGTGGCCCGCACCCAGGGCGACGATGTTCTCAAGGATATCCCCACCGTGGGGACGCATTTGCAGCCCAACGTGGAGATGATCCTGGCTCTCAAGCCGGACCTGGTGGTACAGGGCGGGGTGCCCAAGGGGTTGCCGGCCCTCGGGAAACTGGAAGCCGAAGGCATCCCCGTGGCCATGTTCGCACCCCGGGATTTCGAGAGCCTGTTCAGCGTCATCCAGCGCCTGGGAGCCCTCACGGGACGGTCCGGGGCCGCCGACGGCCTGGTTGCCGCCATGCAGGCCAAACTAACTGAGGTGGCCGGGCGGGTGCAGAGTAGCAAACCCGTGCGGGTCTTTTTCGAGGTGCGCTATCACAATCTGCTGGCCGCGGGTCGGGGCTCCCCGGTGCACGACATCATCAACCGGGCCGGCGGGGTCAACATCTTGGAGAGCCCGCAAAAATTAGCGGCGTACAGCCTGGAGGCCCTCATCCAGGCAAACCCGGAGGCTTATATCATCCAGGAGGGGCCCATGAACCGCAGCCCCGAGGACATTTACGCCCGGCCTTACTTTCAGGAGTTGCAGGCGGTGCGCGGCCGCCGGGTCCTGGTGGTGGCGGAGAGCCTGTTTTCCCGCCCCGGGCCCCGGTCCCCGGAGGCGGTGGAACAACTGGCCAGGTTTCTGCACCCCGGGGCCTTCGCCTCGGAAAAAACTGGGACGCAGGCCATACCTGCGCCGGCGAAAGAATAGCCTTGGCCGCTGCCCAATCTCCTTTGGGGGACAGTTGTAGCGTCTTACGCACCAATAAGGTGCCCAAGCAGAGCTTGGGCCAAGAACTTGCGTTCCCAAGCAGGAGCTTGGGAACGAGTGAAAAGATGGTAGGGCGGGCGTCCCTGCCCGCCACCTTTGGTAGCCGTAGGCTTTACCGTGCGCCGGGCATCCGTGGGGCGGGTGTCCTACATGTTGCCAAGCGGTCTTGGGCAAGGAAACCGGTGGGCCATGCCCACCCTACAATTGGTTCTCTATTTTTCATAACTCGAAACTTAAAACCAAGGCCTTTCCAGGCAGGTTTTATTAATGGAAGCGAGCAGCCGACACCGCCACATTAGGGGCCTGGTCATCGCCGGCACCCAGAGCGGCGTGGGGAAAACCACCCTCACCCTGGGGTTGCTTTACGCCTGGCGCCGCCGGGGCCTGATTGTCCAGCCCTTTAAGGTGGGTCCGGACTTCATCGACCCCGGGCACCACACCCGGGCGGCCGACCGGGTCTCCCGGAACCTGGACGGCTGGATGCTCACCCGGGAAGCCAACCTGGACTTGTTCCGCCGCCAGGCGGGAGAGGCGGACCTGGCGGTGGTGGAAGGGGTGATGGGTCTCTTTGACGGCTACGACGGCGCCAGCGAAGCCGGCTCCACCGCCCAGATGGCCAAATGGCTGGGGCTGCCGGTCCTCCTGGTGGTGGACGCCCGGGCCATGGCCAGGAGCGCCGCCGCCTTGGTGCATGGGTTTGCCGGTTTTGACCCGGACCTCTCCATTTTGGGGGTCATCTTCAACCGGGTCGGGAGCGCCACCCATCTGGATTATCTGAAGCAGGCCCTGACCCAGGTTCCCCGGGTGCAGTGCTTCGGGGGTCTGCCCCGGACTCCGGACCTGGCCATTCCGGAACGCCACCTGGGGCTGGCCACCGCGGAAGACCACCCCCTGGATGAGGCGTACCTGGCGGCCCTGGCCGATTTGATGGAGGCCAACCTGGATCTGGAGGCGCTCCTGGCGGCCCTGCCCAGTATACCACTGGCCGACCCGGCGCCAGAGGCGGCCGCGCCTCCCACCGTGCGCCTGGGGGTGGCCCGGGATCAGGCCTTTTGCTTCTATTACCCGGAGAACCTGGAATGGCTGGCCCGATTCGGGGCAGAGATAGTGCC
>JBGPBR010000196.1:0-4701 GCA_041481325.1 Desulfobaccia bacterium | reverse complement strand
CGCTCAGCAGGCAGCTTGCATTTTTTGCGGACCTGATATGAAATCAACAAACCTAGCGGCGAAGTCCGTATAGCATAGCGCAGTAGAGAAACCTCCGCCTGGTCTGTATCGCTTAGTAATAGGGTCCTGAATCCATTCCCCAGTTCTGCTAAATAGCCCTTGGCTTTCCATTTCGCTGATAGCCGAAGTGACAAGGTATGGATCATATTTGTCAGATAATTTCTCCGCAATATTTCCAGCGTCCACAATAGGAAACGATTGGATGGGGTCTGGCTTCCGCCCTGGCCCTCTAACTTGATCTTTGAACATATTATGGATTTCCCCTAAGACAATAAGGGCAGATCGTGAGAGATGGCGTAATATGTCAATAAATTTAAGTTTTTCCAGTTGGCCGGTGGTCTGGTCATTCACGCCGTTTACAAGAGCATTTATAAAAAAATCCTGCTTGTCTTGCAGTTGCTCGTCAAAAGTAGCATCAAATACTTTGCGGACAAACTGCTCCCCCTCTTTGGTACTAATCCATTCATCTCGGATAAAATTCTCCAAGTTGTCTACCTTTTCCTGGAGCAAGTAGAATACTTTTTTGACATTCCTTTCAAAAAGACTTTGCTTATAAGCATCCCAACCAGCAATCGCCTCACCAAGGCCAGGAACACGGGAAACTAAAGACTTAGCTACCGCGGAAGCCGCTCTCATTAAATCTTTGCCCGTAATATCCATGTCTGCTTACTTTTTCTAAATTTGCTCATTCGGCAAAAGCCGATATCTGCTCCTAAATCGGGGGGCTGGGTCCGCTTTGCCAAGCTCCAGCTTGGCAAGGAAATCGCCTGATTTAAGCAGGTTGATGCCCCCAAGCAGAGCTTGGGAACGAAAGAATAATTTCCCCTACCCCTCCGTCTCTTGAAAGGCCTGGGCCACCAGTTCGCCCAGGACCGCGGGGCTCAGGACGCTTCCCAGGAGCTCGGCCAGGAGCGCGGTGATCCGGGGCCGGTCCCCCCGGGCCACCGCCTGGAGCAAGGCGGAGTCCACCAGTTGGTGGAACAGCCGGGCGTTATCCGGCTGCCCCCGGCGCTCCGCCAGCAACCGGGCCCGTACGGCCTTGAGCAGCGCCAGATAAGGCCCATATTCGGGGCCGAAGTGCTGGCTGAGCTCCTGCCGCAATTTTCGGGCCAGGGCCGGCGAGGCCCCGCCGGTGCTGATGGCCACGGTGAGGTCGCCCCGGCGCACCTGGGCCGGCACGATGAAGGTGCAGAACTCCGGGGCGTCGGCCACGTTGACCCAGATGGCGGCGGCCTGGGCCGCGGCGCTTACCTGGGCGTTCACCTCCGGGTCGTCGGTGGCGGCCATCACCAGGACCATGCCGGTGACGTGCTCCGGCCGGAAGTCCTCGGCCACCTGCCGAATCTTCCCGGCGGCGGCCAGCGCCGCCAGTTCGTCCGTGACCTCCGGGCTGACCACGGTGACCCGGGCCCCGGCGGTTCTCAGGTCCTGAACCTTGCGCGCCCCCACCGCGCCGCCGCCCACCACTAAGCAGGGCTTGTCCACCAGGTTGGCGAATATGGGATAGGTTTTCATGGGGTCAAGACATTTGGAAGTACAAGAATCAATGCCTCATTCAATTTAACAAGCCTACGAGCGGTACGCAAGGGGAATGCCAGCCTTAACCGGTGGCCGGCCTCCCCTTTGCCATTGACAGAACCGGGAAATCTTGGTTAGATATCCATGAAAGGAATGCCGGCCGCCGGTTCCGGCAGGCGCCAACTCATGAGTCTCCTCCGGGTTTTCGCACTGCTCCATTTGTTGGCTGGGGCCATGATGGCCCTGGGCGCCGCGCCCGGTTGGGGGGGAACCGATGCCATGAACCTCACCGATGCCGACAAGAAGCTGTTGCTGAGCCAGGCCCGGGCCAGCATCGAGGCCCATCTCAAGGACCAATCGGCGCCGGCGGTTAAGGACCCGTCCCCGGGGTTGGGCGAGTCCCGGGGCGCCTTTGTCTCCCTGCACCGCCGGGGGGACCTGCGGGGCTGCATCGGCTACCTGGAGGCGGCGAAACCCCTGCTCACCACCGTGCGGGAAATGGCCGCGGCCGCGGCCTTCCACGACCCGCGGTTTAAACCCCTGAAACTCGAGGAACTGGCAGACCTGGAGATCGAGATTTCGGTGCTCAGCCCCATGAAGCTGATAAAGAGCACCGACGACATCGAGGTGGGCAAACACGGGCTCTACATCGTCCGGGGGTTTAGCCGGGGGCTCCTGCTGCCCCAGGTGGCCAGCCAATATCAGTGGGACCGTCTGACCTTTCTCAGCCAGACCTGCGGCAAGGCCGGTCTGCCGCCGGACGCCTGGAAGGAGCCTGCCACGAAAATCTACACCTTTACCGCCGATATTTTTGCCGACCACCCGCAGCCGGGGGCCGGCTCCAGGCAGGAGTCCAAATCTCCATGACCCCAGATATCACCCCGTCACCGGAGCGCCTGCCGGCGCCGGTGCCTCCCCAACCCCACGGCTCGGCCGATAGCCTGCTGCTGGGCTTGCTGGGCCACCGCTTCCTGCTGGTGGCCCTGGTAGTGATTCTCTTTTTGGGAGCCCTGTTTTTCATGGGTCAGCCGGAGAAGGGCCCGGCCCTGCCGGCGGAGCCCAAGGAAGCGGCTTCGGCCCATGGGCTCCCGGCTTCTGAGGCTGCCGGGCAGAAAGAGCCGGAGCCCGCCCCACCGGCAGCCGCACCCTCCAAGGCTCTCCACCCGGAAGCCCCGGCCGCGGTCCCGCCCAAGGCAACCGCGGCGCCGGCGCCGCCCCCGCCCGCGGTCCCGGCCCCGGCGCCGCCCCGGGAGCCGGTGAAGGGGGAGACCTTTACCCGGAGTCTCATCAAAATAATGGACGACCAGGTGAACCGGCCCTGGTTCGGCTGGCGGCCCAACAGCATCGCTTTCGGCAAGCTGGGCCTCACCGACGACGTCAACAACCTCCAGTTGGGCGTCCTGGAAGTGGCCCGGCGCACCGTGGTGGTCCTGAACGAGAATTTTACCCGCTTTGCCTCCACCGAGGCCTATGATCCCCGGGTGAACGAGGCCATGAACTTTTTAATGGTGAGCCCGGACAAATACTGGTTCCCCTCCGCTTCCGGCAAGTACCGGGAGGCCATGCAGGACCTGGAAATATATATCGAAAAATTACAGAAAGGGCGCAGCCGCTTTTATTCCCGGGTGGACCACCTCATCGCCCTGCTCGTCAATTACAAGGACCTGCTGGGCAGCTGCTACCACAACCTGCTGAAGGACAGCGAAGCCGACGGCCAGTCCGTTTCCTGGTTTACCTGCGACGATTACTTCTATTATGCCCAGGGCATCGCCATCGGCATGGCGGAGATGCTGGAGGCGGTGAGCAAGGATTTCCATCAGGAGCTGCAGAAGAAAAATTCCCACAAGCTGCTGGAGGACGCCATCCACGCCCTGCACAGCGCCTCGCACCTGAACCCCTGGCTGGTGACCAACGGCGCCAAGGACGGCATTCTGGCCAACCACCGGGCCAACATGTCCACCTACATCGGCGAAGCGGAGCACGTGATTTCCACCCTGACCACCCAGATGGCCACCAATTAAGGTCTTTTTCGGTTTTCAGTTTTCGGTTTAAAGAAAAAGAAAGTCGTTGAGCCAAGGGGTGAGTCGGTCTAATTGGCAGGGAAAACCGGATAAACTTTAAGGCGCGGCGGGCGCCTCACCGGGCGGGAATTTCCTTGAAATTCCCGCCTCTTTGTTTTAAGGTGGGCCCCAGGTGGCGGCCGGCGGCAGCCTTTACCTCTGCCGGTTGAAACCCCCAATCCCGGTAAGGAGCAGGCCCCGATGCAGGTGGCACAGATTATGGCCAGGGAAGTGGCCACCATCTCGCCGGAAAAGCAGGTGGGACAGGCCCTGAAGCTGATGCAGAAGCTCAATATCCGCCATCTCCCGGTGGTGAAAAACGACCGCATGGTGGGCTGGATCACCTCCAGGGACTTAAGGGAAGTCCTCCTGGCCTCCATGCTGGAAAAGATCACGGTGGGCGACGTCATGGTGCAGGCCCCCATCACCGTCACCCCGGACACCGGGGTGGAAGAGGCGGCCCGGCTGGTGGTGGAGCACAAGATCGGCGGCATGCCGGTAATGGAGGGCGACCGCCTGGTGGGCGTCCTCACCATGTTGGACCTGGTCTCCGCCTTTACCGCCATGCTGGGCCTGCTGCGGAGCAGCTCGCGCCTGGACCTCAGGCTGGAGGACCGGCCCGGAATCCTGGACGCGGCCACGGACGTAGTCAAACAGGCGGGGGGCAAGCTCATCAATGTGGCCCTGGGCCCCAGCGAGGCGGGCAAACGGGCCTACTATTTCAGGCTGGAAAAGTGCGACCTCAAGCCCATCATGGATAGCCTGGGCAAGCAGGGCTTCGAAGTGGTGGACGCGGTTCCCTGAGTTTTTCCAGAATTTGACGGCCACAAAAAAGCGCCGGTCCCGGGACCGGCGCTTTTTTCTTTCCGGGATGGGGGAGGCCTGAGGTTTATATCATTTTCACCTTCAGATACCTATCTGAGCTCTCTTCAATTACTAACTGAAAACCGTATTATACCGTGTTCGTTTTGTAGGGGCGGGTTTGAAACCCGCCCCTACGAGTGATATCAATAGGTTATCTGGATAATTTGTTTCATTTCAAAGGGAACACGGTATTACCCGG
>JBGPBR010000195.1:0-4711 GCA_041481325.1 Desulfobaccia bacterium | reverse complement strand
TTGAAGGGAGGGCGGAGGAATGGCTTTCCCCAAATCCCTGGTCTTAGCTAAAAGCTGACCGCTGAAAGCTGACTGCTAGATAAGCATCTCCTTAAACCGGTCCTTGGGGGGCGCCTCCAGGTGGATGCGCCTGGCCGGGGCCTCGTCCTGGACGCTAACCCGGACCCCGGCCCCCGGGGGGGCGTCGCTGTAGGCCGCGGCCAGCCCGGCGGCCTCTTCCAGGTCCCCCGCCGCGGCGCTCCCCGGCACCAATACCAGGGGGCTGGGGTAATCTTCCACCCAGAGCAGTGCCTCCTCCGGGCCCCGCAAGGCCAACAGGGCGTCATTTTCCTTCCTGGTGCGGCCCACGATGGCCTTGGCCCCGCCGGGGAGGCGAAAATGGCGGCCCCATTTCAATGCCTCCAGCTCCCGGCGGCTGACCGACTCGCCTTGGCGGCCCAGCAATTCCCTGAGCCGGGCGGCATAACCCTGGTCGGTGAGGAGACAGCCCCCGGCGGGCGCCGGATACCGGGTGATGCCGTAGGCCTCGGCCAGGGCCATCTGGCGTTTGCGGCCCCGGCCGCTGAGGTTGAGCAATTTTTCCCGGTCCACCCAACCCTCCCGCTCCGGCCGGGTGGCCTTCAGCAGTTTGGCGCTCAAAGGCCGCAGCAGCAGGTCTCCCAACCCCGAGAGGTTGGTGATCAGGTTCAAGGACCCCCGGTTCTGGCTCATGGGCCGCTGGCCCAGGACTTCGCCGGTAAAGAGGAAACGGCACCCTTGCCCGGCCATGAGCAGCCCGGCTTCCCGGATCATCAAGAGGTGGCAGTCGATGCAGGGGTTGTGGGCCTTGCCGAACCCGTGGGGCGGGGCGAAGATCAGGGGCCGGAATTTTTCGGTAAGGTCCGCGTCGATGAGGGGCAGACCCAGGTGGGCGGCGGACTCCCGGGCCCGGTCCGCCCCGTAGAAGGGGGTCACGAAGCAGACCAGGGTGACCTCAAGGCCCTGGTCCCGGAGCACCGCCGCGGCCAGCATGCTGTCCAGGCCCCCGGAAAAGAGACCCATGGCGCGAATTTTGTCGGTCATATGCTCCTAAGGTTATGGGGGCGGCTGGGCCAGCCCTTGGCTCCAAAGCTTTGCCTGGCGAATTTGCCGGTGGGCCCTGCCACCCTGGATTTTCTCGTTTCGAAACTTAGAACTTGATATCTAAACTTTGCCGAGCCGGCGCTCAGGAGCCTTTGGACCACCCATAAAGCGTGAAAATAATTGGTAGGGGCGGGTGTTAACCCCGCCCTTACAGAACCTGCGAATTCGGGTTGCCGTATCTTACTAATGAACTTTTCGAAACAGTCGCTCATGAGCCGTTGGCCCACTCCAAAACCATGGAAAGTCGATAACTTATTGGTGCGTAAGACGCACCCTACGCCAACTCTTCAAAACAGAGTTTTTTCGCGCCCATCACCGGGGGAGATCCAGGGACAACGGGCCGAAGCCCAGACAGGCAACCAGGGCCCGGAAAGGACCCTGCACCGGGGGGATAAGGAATGTTCGCCACTCCGCCGGAGCCAGCTCCAGGCGAGCCCCGTCTCCGTGCAACCGCAGGCGCACGTGTCTAAAGCCCCGGCGGCGCAGCCAGGCCTCGGCCTCCGCCACCCGGGCCAGGCCTTCCCTGGTTAAGGGGGTATTGTAGGGAAAGCGGGTGGCCAGGCAGCTCTGGGGCGCCCGGTCCCAGGGCAGTCCCAGGATTCGGCTGCCAGCCCGGATGGCCGCCTTGCCCAGGTTCGCCGCCAGCAGGGGGCTCACGACCCCCAGCTCCCGGGCCGCCTGCCTCCCGGGGCGAAAGTCCTTAAGGTCGTCCAGGTTGGTGCCGTCCCACAGGACCGGGGCGCCCACCGCCGCGGCCAGCTTCAGTCCCGCCTCGATTACGGCCCTTTTGCAAACATAGCAGCGCTCCCGGGTATTTTCCCGGAACCGGGGGAGGTCCAAGGGATCGATTTCCCGGATGAGGTGCCGGACCCGGAAGCGCCGGGCCAGGGCGTAGGCCGCGGCCAGCTCCCCCGGCACGGTGTGGGGCCCGGTGAAGGTAATGGCGGTCAAGCCGGCTCCCAGGGTCCTGGCCGCCACCGCCAGCAGCAGGCTGGAATCCAGGCCGCCGGAGAAGAGCAAAACCGCCCGGGGCCACTGGCGGAGATAATTTTCCAGGCTTTTCAGGATATTTTCCTCGGTTTCCAAGCTCCCCTCGGGAACGAGATAAGATCGGCTTCATGCTGAAAGCTAATAGCTGATAGCTGACTGCTGACCGCTAACCTCAACTGTCCCGGGAGGCGGTGCGGACGCACTGGACGTCCTCCGCCGTGGGCAGCGGCTCCACGGGTTCCCCGAGCAGGAACTTGCCGGACTCGATCCATTCCTTCAGCATCCGGGCGATCTCCCGGGCCCGCACCATGCTGGACAGAGGCACCGCGGCGATCTCTTTGCCGTCCAGGGTGAGGGTGCCACGTTTCAGGGTGGCGTAGCTCACGTGGCCCAGGATGCGGCCGGTGCCCGCGGGGTAGTCGGAGCCGTAGTCCACGATGGGGGCCAGGATTTCCTCGTCGCTGATGGCGCAGAAACGGGCGATTTCCTCATTCAGGAGGGGAATGGGGATCCCCAGGCCCACGGACAGGGAGCAGCCGTACCCCAAGAGGCTCACCCCCACCAGGTACCGGGGAGTCATTTTTTTGAGATCGCCCATGACCATCAGGGTGCCGGCGGGCCCCAGGGGAATGCCGTTCTCGGCCCTGGCCTTGGCCGGGTTGTGCTGGGTGCCGGGGAACACCACATATCCCACCCCCCCTCCCAGGAAAATCCGGGTGCCGATGCCCACGGTGCGGTAATAGGGGTCGTTGAACAGGGGGCTGAGCTCGCCCGCGGTGCAGAAATTGGCATTGCCGGCCTTGGGGCGCAGAGGTCCCATGTAGGTATAGATGGTGCGGTTGGAGAGGTTGACCGCCACGTTGTAATTCTGATAGCAGTTGCGCGGGTTGCACAGGATGGCGTTGACCATCTGCTTCAGGGTGATGTCCCGTTCCAGGCGCTTGTTGGGATAGCAGTCGGTGCCGTAGGCCTCGGCCTCCAGGTGGACGGCCTTGCCCGCCACCAAGTCCTGAATGACGTGGCCGCCGCCGTATTTGAACTCGCCGGGGTAGACCTTGTTTAGGGGATCGTCCACCGTGGGCTCGCTGGCGCCGAGGTAGACATCCACCGCGGCCAGGCCGGCGTAAGCTCGGACGTTGTTGAGCCACACCTTGGAGGCCTTGATGGGTGGCTTGGGATGGCCGAAATTAAGGAAAGCGCCGGAAGAGCACATGGGGGAAAAAGTGCCGGTGGTGACCACGTCCACCGTGCGGGCCGCTTCCACCTCGCCCTTGCGCCGCACCAGGTCGATAATTTCTTCCGCGGTGACCACCACGGCTTGACCTTTCCTGATTTTGTCATTAATTTCCTGGTAGGTCTTATTTACCTGAAATTTTGCCATAGGTTATCCTTCTCTTCTGAGGTGGTCACGGTGCAAGATTTTTTGGGGCCAAGCTGGTCTTTTTTCATCACCGCCCTGATCTCGCTCTTCGTGATTATCGATCCCACGGGCAACCTCTTTCCCTATCTGACCCTGGTTTCCGGCTACCCGCCCAAGGCGGCTCGGGAGGTGGCGCGCAGGGCCTGCCTTTACTCTTTTGTGATCCTGGCAATCTTCGTGGTGATCGGCCGGTTTATCATCAAATTTTTCGGCATCGGTTTGCCCGCCTTTCAAATTGCCGGCGGCCTCATCCTGTTCCGCATTGCCTTTGACATGCTGGCAGGCCAAGGCCACTTCAACCGCCTGGATACCAGGTCCAGCATTGAAGCCGCGTCTTACCGGGACGTTGCCGTGGTCCCCCTGGCGGTGCCGCTCCTGGCCGGCCCCGGGGCCATCACCGCGGTCCTGGTGCTGGCCAGCCGGGCCGGGTCCCATGCGGAAGACGCCATCATCCTGCTGGCGGTCCTGATTATCTTATTGGCCACTTACCTCTGCTTCGTTTTTGCCGACAAGTTCATGACCCTGTTCAAGGAAAACAGCGTCCGCCTCGTGACCCGCATTATGGGTCTGATTCTGGCCGCCCTGGCCGTGGAGTTCGTCCTCCAGGGCCTCCAGTCGGCCTTCCCCGGGCTCCGTTAATAAAAATCCACCGGATCAATTTTGCGCCCCGCCGACCAACGGAAAAAGAGGTTACTGGACAATCCCTGGAAGATGTACCTCGTGGGCGGCAGCAGGAAGCGGCGGCAGATGGAGGACAGGGAGTAGAATTTCTGGAAGCAGCGCCACACCCCGGCCTCGCATTCCTCGGGGGTCATGTGCCTGGGGCAGAAGTTGCAGACCATGCCCAGATAGTTTTCCGCCTGGGGGTTGTGCACCCGGCCTTCCTGGTTGAGCTGGTCCCACATGGGAGTGCCTCGCCGGGGGGTGGCCACGTTGAAGAAGGCCATGGGGGCCTTGACCTTTTCCAAAAAGTCAAGCGTCTCATCAAACAGTTCCTGGTGGTCGCCATCCAGCCCGAACATGAAGTTCAGGGAATAGAAGATGCCCCGGTCCCGGAGGCGTTTCAGGAGCCATTCGTATTCCTGCACCGGGTTTTGCACCTTGTCGATGGAGGAAATGGACTCCTGGCAGACGTTCTCGATGCCGATGTTCACGTGTCTGCAGCCGGATTGCTTTGCC
>JBGPBR010000194.1:0-4714 GCA_041481325.1 Desulfobaccia bacterium | reverse complement strand
TACACCTTGGCCTGCTCCCCGGACATATAAAAATCCCGTTCGGTATCGTGATTGATCCGTTCGATGGACTGGCCCGTGTGCAAGGCCATGATCCCGTTCAACTCCTCCCGCAGGCGCAGGATTTCCCGGGCCTGGATGTCCACGTCGGTGGCCTGACCCTGGAACCCGCCCAGGGGCTGGTGGATCAGGATGCGGGCGTGGGGGAGGGCAAACCGCTTCCCCGGGTCTCCAGCGGCCAGCAGCAGGGCGGCCATAGAGGCGGCCTGCCCCATGCACAAGGTGGCCACCGGGCTCTTGATGTACTGTATGGTGTCGTAGATGGCCATGCCCGCGGTCACCAGTCCTCCCGGAGAATTGATGTAAAAATTGATCTCCTTGTCCGGGTCCTCGGCCTCCAGAAACAGGAGCTGGGCGATCACCAGGTTGGCCACGTCGTCGCTGATGGCCGAACCCAGGAAAATGATCCGGTCTTTGAGCAGGCGGGAGTAAATGTCGTAAGCCCGCTCTCCCCGGCTGCTCTGCTCCACTACGATGGGAATCAACTGCATCTTTATTCCTTCTCCCCGGCCGGAGCCGCTGGCGCCGTTTCCACCGAGGCGTGATCCAGCAAAAACTTCATGCTCTTTTCTTCCCGCAACTGGCGCCGCAAGACTCCCATCAGGTCCTTTTCTTTATAGAAGGTCCTGACTTCATCCACCTCTTTGCCGCTCCGGACCGCGATGCGGGCCAGGGTGGCCTCCACTTCGGCCTCGTCCACGGCAAGTCCCTCCTGGGCCGCGAGGCGCTCCAGCACCAGCTTGATGCGCACCCGGCGCTCGGCCATGGGCTTCAAGGCCTCCACCATCTTGGTGGGGTCCATCTGGGACTGGTTGACCCCGTATTGGGCCAGGCGCTCGCACTGCTCCCGGAGGAGGTTGTCCTGCTCCTGGGCCAGCAGGGTGGGCGGCACTTCAAATGGGTGCCGGGCCAGCAACTGGTCCATGGCCTGGTTTTCCAGCAGGGACTGACGCTCGCGCTCCCTGGTATTAATAATATCCTCTCGGACGGCCTGGCGCAAGTCGGCCACGGTTTGAAAATTTCCCCCCATGGCCCGGACGAAGGTTTCGTCCAACTCCGGCACCACCTTTTCTTTGACTTCCTGAATCTTGACCTGGAAATCCACCACTTTGCCGGCCAGCAGGGGGTTGGCGAAGTCGTCGGGCAGGGCCACCGCGAAGCGGTCTTCGGCCCCGGGCCGAAGCCCGATGAGGTGGCGTTCAAACTCTTCATTGAACTTGCCGCCGCCAATCTCCACGTAGGTGCCTTCGGCCTTGCCGCCGGCCACCGGCTCCCCGGCGAAGTAGGCCTGGTAGTCCAGGACCACGAAGTCCCCTTCCCGGGCCCCCCGGTCCTCGGCGGGCGGCTTGAGCAGGGCGTTGGCCTGGCGGATCTCCTCCACCCGGGCCTCCACTTCTTCGTCGGCCACCACCA
The DNA here is from genome assembly GCA_041481325.1 of Desulfobaccia bacterium. Classification (GTDB taxonomy): domain Bacteria; phylum Desulfobacterota; class Desulfobaccia; order Desulfobaccales; family 0-14-0-80-60-11; genus DASWLF01. The sequence continues at coordinate 3,244 of JBGPBR010000194.1, read as the reverse complement.
CCTCCGGGGCCGCCAGACTCAGCCCCTGGTAGTCCTCCACGGTGAATTCCGGGCTGACTTCCAGTTCCACGCTGTAGCGGTAGTCCTGGCCGACCACCGGCTGGGGCATGGGCTCCGGCCAGCTCAGGTTCACGGGTTCCAGGCCCTTTTCTTTCAGGACCTCGCTTAGGGAACGCCGCACCAGGGAGTCGGAAACTTCCTGCTCCACCTTTTTCTTATAATACATCTCCAGGACGGAACGGGGCACCTTGCCCGGCCGGAAGCCTTTGACTTTGGCGCTTTTCCCCAATTCCCGGTAAGCCCGGTCTACTTCCTGGGTCACCTCTTCGGAGGATACCACGATCTTCAATTTCCGTTTTACTTCGCTGAGAATCTCGATCTCGGCCTGCAACACAGTTTCGCTCATCTTTCCTGTCTCACGATCTCGTTTGGATTATAAAGTCAGGCGCGGCAGTGGTTCCCCGGGCCCGTTTCCGCCTTCAGGTGGTGCGAGAGGGGGGACTCGAACCCCCACGGTAAACCCGCTGGACCCTAAACCCAGTGCGTCTGCCAAATTCCGCCACTCTCGCATCTCGCCGATTCATCAAGTAAATTTATTAACTTTCCCTTGCCAAGTCAAGTAATTCCGCCTGTCTGCCCATGCCGTTCCCGGTTGTCTCAGGGTTATTTTCATGTTATTTATGAAATACTATGCATGTCCGCTATCATTCCAATATTATGGGGCGCCGTGCGCACCCTACATTAACTTTGAACCTTGAACTTTTAACTTTTCAACCCGTGGGCCCCGCCTTCGGGTATCCGCCCTGACATTTTGACTCCTCGGAGGATAATATTTAGATGGAAACCAATGATAAAAATGATAAAGACGAAATCCAGCAACTGCGTGATCGCCTCACGGTGACCGCCAGGCTGGTTTGGGACCAGGCGGACCAGGCCGAACGGGCGGCCATCTTCGCCTACGCCGAAGACTACAAGGTCTTTCTTGACCGTGCCAAGACGGAGCGGGAGGCGGTGGACGAAATCCAGCGCCAGGCCCGGGAGAATGGTTTCGTGGAGTTGCTCAACGGCTCCATCGGGCCCCGCACCTTTTACGCTTACAAAGGCAAGACCATCGTCCTGGCGGTGCAGGGCAGGCGGCCCCTCACCGAGGGCCTGCGGCTGGTGGCCTCCCACATCGACTCCCCCCGCCTGGACCTCAAGCAATACCCCTTATACGAAGACACGGACCTGGCCTTCTTGAAGACCCAGTACTACGGCGGCATCAAGAAATACCAATGGCTGGCCCGCCCCCTGGCCATCCACGGGGTGGTCCTCAAGACCGACGGCCGCCGGGTGGATCTCAGGGTGGGCGAAGACCCCTCGGAGCCGGTCTTCTCGGTGCTGGACCTGCTGCCCCATCTCGCCCGCAAGTCCCAGATGGACAAAAAGGTAGCGGAAGCCTTCGAAGGCGAAAAGCTCAACGTCCTGGTGGGCTCCCTCCCCCTGGGGGACTCGGAGACCAAGGAACGCTTCAAACTCCACCTGCTGAAGCTCCTGGAGGACCGTTACGGCATCGGGGAGGAAGACTTGGTCAGCGCCGAACTGGAACTGGTGCCCGCGGGTCCGGCCCGGGACCTGGGCTGGGACCGCAGCCTGGTGGGGGCCTACGGCCAGGATGACCGGTCCTGCGCCTATGCCGCCCTGGCGGCAATCCTGGACCCCGTCGAACCTGAGTACACCTGCCTCGCCCTGTTCTACGACAAGGAAGAGACGGGCTCCGACGGCAACACCTCCGCCAAGAACTGCCTGCTGGAAGAGATCGTGGAACTCCTCCTGGAACGGGCCGGCGACAGCCCCCTGGCCCGGCGCCGGGTGCTCATGGCCTCCCGGGCCATCTCCGCCGACGTCACCGGGGCCCTGGACCCGGACTACCCCGAGGTCCACGAAAAGCGCAACGCCGCCAAGTTGGGCTACGGGGTGGCCTTCAGCAAGTACGGCGGCAGCGGCGGCAAGTACCACACCAACGACGCCAATGCCGAATACGTGGCCTGGCTCCGCAAAATCTTCCAGGAGCACGGGGTCATCTGGCAGGCGGGCCAGTTGGGCAAGGTGGATGAGGGCGGCGGCGGCACCATCGCCAAGTACCTGGCGGTGCACGGCCTGGAGATCATCGACTGCGGCACCCCTTTGCTCTCCATGCACTCGCCCTTCGAGGTGGCCTCCAAGGCCGACCTGTACATGACCTTCAAGGCCTACCGGGCCTTTTACCAGGGGGCGTGAGGCGATTTTCTGTTTCCTGTTTTCTGTTTTCTGTTATTATTTCTATCGAGGGTAGGCACCCCTCAATCTTCTTGCCGAAAACCGAAAACGGAAAACCGAAAACAGGTATCTCAAGATGCGCAAGTTTTTCTCCAAAGTAGAACCAGACGCCAACGACCCCTCGGTATCGACTTTAGGCAATCTGGCTAATTTCTACAGCCTGTTGATCTTCCTGATCGCCATCCCCTTCATCCTGATCGTGGCCCTGGTGTGGCTCACCGGAGTCCTGGGGTTCAGCGCCTGGATCTTTGCCGGTTTCGCCCTCCTGTGCGCCTGGATCGTCTGGCGCATTTACCGCCGCTGGGGGCAGTTCAAATCCAAGGTGGCCCGGCAAAACGACGAGTTTCAGGACCTGGTCCGGGAAGCCACCAAAGCGGGCAAAGACGTGGAAATCTCCCTGCTGAACGGGGTGCTCACCCTGCGCTACCAAGGCCAGGACCGCCTGGCCAACGCCCTGCCCGCGGGCCGCCCGCCCCCCTGGCCCTGGAGGCTCCCTTCACCGTGGAGGCGGAATCGGTAGCCGCCGAGGTCCATTCCTTGCTGCCGCCGGAACGCCTGCGGGAGGAGTTGGAGGAGTTCCTCAAACTCCGGGACGATGGCGTCATCAGCCCCGAGGAATTCGACCGCATCAAGGCCAGCCTGCTGCAAAGGATCTCGGCCTAATAGCTGATGCAAAACCTCTTTTTCTGTCATCCTGACCGCAGTGAAGGGTGAGGGTGAGGGGGGGATAAGAAAAAACTTCTGGCAACCAGGATAATTTCAGTGGTCTGAGCAAGGCGGGGCAAGGGCCCTGCCTGGTTCGTTTTACCGGGTGTCAGTCAGACTTCTTGGGGAGTTGTCCGGATGAAGGACAGAGGGGAAAAGGGTGCAAACCAAGTTGCCGTCAAACAAGTGGCGCTGGCGTCCCGCCTGGGCTGGCGCAGGCTAAACGTTCATGGACCCCAAG
>JBGPBR010000193.1:0-4719 GCA_041481325.1 Desulfobaccia bacterium | reverse complement strand
AAATATTTGGCAACATCTTGGCAGCTAATCATGGCTCGTTCCTCTCATCAATTTTTGTGAGAGCTAAATTTACGCCATTTGAACCAATATTAGTGATTAATTTCATAAAAAGCAAGAAATATCCTACACTTTAGTACAATGCAATAAATGTGCCATACAATTTTGCAAATTAGGACACTACCGGCTCGGGCTTGGAGACCTGGCCCGGCCAATTTTTGAAAATTCTAGGCATAGAGCGCCGCGGCTCGACCAGTTAGAGCGCGCCCTTCAAGGACGGATTCGCCCTACCCAACCCCCGGCCGGCATCAGGCCCGGATCGCAGGGTCATCCCCCATTCTCTGCAGTTCCCGGCGGGTTGCCTCGATGAGCTCCTGGTGGATGACCTCGGGCCGGCGCCCGGCGTCCAACCGGCGGATCTGGGGTCCCTTTAGGGTGGCGTAAATGGCGGCCACCCGGCTCAGGTAGACCTGGGATTCGCTCAGCTGGAGGCCCTCCTGGCCCTTTTTGGCAAGGCGGGCCATGGCCTCGTTTACGGGCAGCTCGAGGACGAACACCAGGTGGGGGCGGGGCGCGAAGGACTCGTTCAAGGCCAGGATCTTACCGGGGTCCAATCCCAGGGCTCCCTGGTAGGCCGCCGACGAATAGTAGTAGCGGTCGGTGACCACGATTTTTCCCGCCTCCAGGGCCGGCCTGATGATCTGGTCCACGTGCTCCCGGCGGTCGGCGACGAACAGCTCCAGTTCTTCTTCAGGGCTGAGATGGCGGGCGGGGCCTTGGAGATAGCGGCGCAGCTGCTGTCCGGTTATACCATCGGTGGGCTCCCGGGTCAGGACCACCACCCGGCCTTCCTGGCGAAGCCTTTTCCGCAGGGCCGCGGCCAGAAGTTCGGCCTGGGTGGATTTGCCGCTCCCGTCGATCCCCTCCAGCGCCATGAGCACGCCCTGCGCCATCTCCGCCGCCATGGTTACCAGACCTCGGGAAAGGCCGTATTGTCGTAGAGGTATTCCACCTGCTCCTTGTGGCTCAGCTCCACCTGGGCCATCTTCTCGAGAAAGGCCCGGATCTCACCCGGCGGCTGCAGGGCCGCCAGGGCCTGATAGAATTTGTAAGAGCCCTCTTCCCGCTTCATGGCGATGACCAGGGCTTCCTTGGGGGTGAGGTCGTCATGGAATTGAGGGGCCTTGAGCATTTCGGCCAGGTGAACATTTTGGACCTGGCCGGCGAGTTTGCAGCCCTGGGGGGTCATGCAGCTTTGCAGGAAATGCTTGTGCTCCAGCTCATCCTTGGCCAGATACTCGAAGGTTTCCTTGGTGTCCTGGTGGGTCACCAGGTTGGCCATGCGGCGGTAAAACTCGTGGGACAACTCTTCCTGGGCGATGGCGCTGTGGATGATGGCTTCCAGTTCAAGATTCATGAGAGGTTCCTTCCAAGTTAGAGTTTGCGGTTCATAAGAAAACAGTTAGCCCGCGGCTAACCGTCAGCCAACAGCAAAACGGCCGGGGGACAGGCGGCCAAGGCGCAGGTGGAGCGCCGACGGCGGTTTTTTTAAGGACTTTTCCGCCTTGATTTCGATGCCCCTGGGCTTGACTATTTCCTTTTTGGGGCAGGTGACGGTGAGCACTCCTTTTTCGTACCTGGTGTCGATCTGGTTCATCTCCACCGCGGCGGGCAGAGTCAAGGAACGGCAAAAGGAGCCGTAGCTCCGCTCCACCACGTGGTAGTTTTCCTTGGTCTCCTGGCGTTCCGATTTTTTTTTCGCCTTTGATGGTGAGGAGGTCGCCGGCCAGGGTGATATCCAGATCCTTGGGGTCGATCCCGGGAACCTCCGCCTTTATCACCACTTTATCCTCGGTTTCCGAGACGTCCACCGCCGGAGCCCACTCGCCCTGCCAGGGCCGCACCCTCCAGCCCCGGGGGCCGAAAAAGTCCTCCCACCTGCGATCCACTTCCCGGCGCAGCCGGGACAATTCCCCATGCGGCTCACGTTCTATCAGTTCCCTCGGCATGGCACTCCTCCAACCTGTCTTTTACATTCTAGCCAATTTATAGGAATGAATCCAGTGGCTGTCAACGCTAGCCGGCGCGAAAAATGGCCCCGATATTCTTCTTGAATTTAGGAGAAGGTAGTGGTAAAAAAATCAAGATGATGACTGGCTGCCTGCAGACACGAAACCGGGACGATTCGGCCAAAACCTCCTTGGATAAGGAGGTTTTTTTTGGCGCGGCCGCCGGGAAGATGTGGCTGGGGCGCCAAGGAGGATTTATCTTCTCTCTGGGGCCGCCGGACTCACCCGGCGATCTCGGGTATCTTTGACCGGAAGTTAAACACCCTGGCGGGGGCCTGACCGCCGCCCGCGGGGCCATGGACCCCTCAGGCTAGAAAGGACCTAACTATGGAATTCCGGCGCAAGGACCTGTTGGGCATTGCCGACCTGGCTCCCGACGACATCCGGCTCATCCTGGACACCGCCGCCTCCCTCAAGGAGATATCGGCCAGGCCCATCAAAAAGGTTCCCACCCTCCGGGGCCGGACGGTGGTCACCATGTTTTTCGAGCCCAGCACCCGGACCCGCATGTCCTTTGAGATTGCGGCCAAGCGCCTGAGCGCCGACACCCTCAACCTGACGGTGGCGGCCTCCAGCACGGTGAAGGGCGAAACCCTGTCTGACACGGCCCAAAACCTGGAGGCCATGCAGCCGGACCTCCTGGTGATTCGCCACTATGCCAGCGGCGCCCCCCATTACCTGGCCAGCCGCCTCAGATGCGGGGTGATCAACGCCGGCGACGGCCTCCACGAACACCCCACCCAGGCCCTCCTGGACCTCCTGACGGTGCGGGAGGCCAAGGGGCGGCTGGACGGCCTCAAGGTGGCCATCATCGGGGACATCGCCCACTCCCGGGTGGCCCGCTCGGACATCCAGGCCTTCACCAAGATGGGCTCCCGGGTGACGGTGGCCGGGCCCGCCACCATGCTGCCGCCGTATCTCGAATCCCTGGGGGCCGAGGTCACCTGCTCTCTGGAGGAGGCCGTGGCCGGGGCCGACGTCATCATGATGCTCCGGCTGCAGCTGGAGCGCATGGGCCAGATGTTCCTCTCCAGCCTCCGGGAGTACAGCACCTGCTTCGGCCTGGCCCCCCGGCACCTGCCCCTGGCCAAGGACGACGTCATCATCATGCACCCGGGGCCTTTGAACCGCGGGGTGGAGATTTCACCGGAAGTGGCCGACGGGGCGCACTCCGTCATTCTGGAGCAGGTGACCAACGGGGTGGCGGTGCGCATGGCCTTGCTGTACCTGATGATTGGAGGGGAAAAGACGTGATGCTGATCAAGGGCGCCCTGGTGGTGGATCCGGCCCAAGGCCTGGAAGACATACGGGATCTCCTCATCGACGGAGATAAAATTGCGGCCCTGGAGCCCCCGGGGACCATCCCCGCCGAGGGCCGCCGGCTCATCGAGGCCCGGGGGCTGGTGGCGACCCCCGGCCTCATCGACATGCACGTCCATCTCAGGGAGCCCGGCGAAGAGTACAAGGAGACCATCCTCACCGGCGCCAGGGCCGCGGTCCAGGGCGGCTTCACCGCGGTGGCCTGCATGCCCAACACCAAGCCGGTGAACGACACCGCCTCCGTGACCCGCTTTATCCTGGACCAGGCGAAAGAAGCGGGGCTGGCCCGGGTCTACCCGGTGGCGGCCATCTCCATGGGCTCCCTGGGCCGGAACCTGAGCGAATACGCCGACCAGAAGGCCGCGGGCGCGGTGGCCTTCTCCGATGACGGCCAGCCGGTGGCCAGCCCCATGCTCATGCGCCGGGCCCTGGAGTACGCCCGCACCTTCGGGCTCCCCATCATCTCCCATTGCGAAGACCTGGAGCTCCGGGGCGACGGGGTGATGCACGAGGGCCGGGTCTCCCTGGAGTTGGGCCTGATAGGCATTCCCGCCGCGGCGGAAGAGGTCATGATCTTCCGGGACCTGGCCCTGGCCCAACTCACCGGGGGGCGGCTCCATATCGCCCACGTCAGCGCCTGCGGCAGCGTCGCCATTATCCGCCAGGCCAAAGCCGCGGGCCTGACGGTGACCGCGGAGACCGCGCCCCATTACTTCCACCTGACGGAGGAGGCGCTCCGGGGCTACGACACCAACGCCAAGGTGAACCCGCCCCTTCGGGGTGCGGCGGACGTGGCCGCCATCAAGGATGGCCTCCGGGACGGCACCCTGGACGCCATCGCCTGCGACCACGCCCCCCACAGCACCCTGGAAAAAGACGTGGAGTTCGGGGCCGCGGCCTTCGGCTTGATCGGCCTGGAAACGAGCCTGGGCCTTTGCTTACAGCTGGTCCACGACCGCGTCCTGACCATCTCGCAACTGGTGGCGGCCATGAGCGCCAACCCGGCCCGCATCCTGGGGGTGCCCGGCGGCGCCCTCACGGTGGGCGCCCCCGCCGACCTCACCCTCATCGACCTCAACCGGGAATGGACCGTGGACGCCCGCACCTTCGCCTCCAAGTCCCGCAACTGCCCCTTTAACGGCTGGACCTTGAAGGGCAAGGCGGTGATGACTATCGTTGGGGGCAAGGTGGTTTTTGAGGAAAAGTGAGCAGAGAGCAGTAAGTAGTTAGGGACAGGGCTCAGGGGCAGGTTTTAGAGCGTGCACGCTCTCCTGGTCATTCTGAGCGCAGCGAAGAATCTATGTTTTCTCCTCCGTTGGTAGTCGCAGGCTTT
>JBGPBR010000192.1:0-4729 GCA_041481325.1 Desulfobaccia bacterium | reverse complement strand
CCTTCGACGGCCGCCGCCGCTGGTGGAATTTTCCGTCGGTGGAGGAATATTGCTCGTTGCTGAACAGCGGCGCCGGCGCGGTGGCCGGGGAAGAAACCCTGACCCCGTCGCAGCTGCGCCTGGAAGCCCTGTGCCTGGGATTTCGCACCCGGGAGGGCGTGAGCCTGGAGCTCATCGGCCGGGAGCCCCGCCGGCAGGCCGGGCTAGCGGCACTGGAACGCAACGGCCTGGTGCGGCTGACGGCCGATCGGGCCTTCCCCACCCTCCAGGGCCTGGTGGTGGCCGACCGCCTGCCCCTGAGGTTCGAGGACTGAGCCGCGGCCCCGGAAGCAATTTTTGGAAAAAAATGTTGCATCTATCCGGCCGGTAGCGTAACCTGCAACAGCCTGGGGGGCTCCCCGACCTCACGCGACATCGACAACTGAACCTCACTCCTACTTCCACTTCAGCGGATTGCTAACCGTTCCCAAGGGGAACCCCCTTAGGCCCGTGTTTCCCTTGCCTCCCCAGCCGTTTTGCCCCGTGCCGCCGCCAGACCGGTGGAGACAGACTCGTTGTGGAAGTTTAGCGGGGCGCCGGCCGATCTTTTTGAACCAGGCCGGGGGGCGGGGCTGAGACGCAAGGACCCGCTGGAAATAATTGACCTAGAAAATATCTAGCGGTATGATGGCTCCCGCCCAAAGGCGTAAATTCCTATGAGCCGCTCTAAGAGAAAAACCTTCCTTTACTTGATCGGGTTGGCGGTGGTGCTCGCCGGGGTGGGCACTTTCACCGCCTTCGGCCCGCCCGGGCTGTACGCCAAATCGGAGACCCCGGAGTTTTGCGGCAGCTGCCATGTGCTGCAGCCGGAATACGAGGCCTGGTTCCACTCCGGGGCCCACCACCGGATCAAGTGCGTGGACTGCCATCTGCCCAATAACAACTTTGCCAGCCACCTGTTGTGGAAGACCCTGGACGGCGTGAAAGATGCGGTGAAGTTCCATACCGGCATGGTGTCCGATGACATCCGCCTGTCCAAGCACGGTGCCGAGGTGGTGGATGACAACTGCCGGCGCTGTCACGGCGAACTCATTTCCCGGGTGAACATCGACCGCCGCTGCTGGGACTGTCACCGCAGTCTGCCGCACCGCCAAACCGGGGTCGTGGCCACCTGGACGCCAAATTGAACTGAAGGGGAAGCCTATGACCGCCAGAAAGTTCCTGATTCTCTCGGCCGTGGTTTTCATGGGGGCCATTTTATTTATTTGGGCCTGCTCGCCTCCCAAATCGGAGCCGGTGAAAACCGTGAACATCCCGGACGGCGAATACGATCCCGCGGTCTGGGGCCAGGCCTATCCCCTGGAGTACGACTCCTGGCTTAAGACCAAAGAAGCCAATCCGCCGGGGAGCAAATACCGCAAGGGTTGGCTGGGCGGCGACAAATTCGACAAGCTGAGCGAATACCCGTTCATGGCCCTCTTGTTCAACGGCTGGGGGTTCGGGGTGGAGTACAACGAAGTCCGGGGCCACTGGTACATGCTCATCGACCAACTGGAGATCGACCCCTCGCGCCTCAAGGCCGGCGGGGTCTGCCTCACCTGCAAGACCCCCTTCGCCCCCAAGCTCAAGCAGGAATTGGGCCTCAGTTATTTCAAAGACCCTTACGCGGACGTGCACGCCAAGATCCCGGCCAAGTTTCAGCGGGAAGGGGTCATGTGCATCGACTGCCACGACAACAAGACCATGGACCTGACGCTGAGCCGCTGGACCTTGCAAAAAGCCCTCAAGGATATGGGCAAAGATCCGGCCACCGCCAGCCGCCAGGAAAAGCGCAGCCTGGTCTGCGCCCAGTGCCACGTGACCTACGTCATCAAAAAAGACTCGGAGATGAAGTCCATCGACGTCTTCTTCCCGTGGCAGGGGAGCAAGGAAGGGGACATCTCCATCGAGAACATCATCAAGGTCATCAAAAGCGACCCCTCGTACCTGGAGTGGAAACAGAACGTCAGCGGCTTCAAGCTGGGCTTTTCCCGCCACCCGGAGTACGAGCTATACAGCCGGAACAGCACCCACTGGAACGCCAACGTTTCCTGCGCCGACTGCCACATGCAGTTTATGCGGGTGGGGGCGAACAAGATTTCCAACCACAACTTGGGCAGCCCCCTGTGGCAGGGCATGGTTTCCTGCCAGCAGTGCCACACCGAGACCGCCGACTGGCTCAAGGCCCGGGTCCTGGCCATCCAGGACCGCACCACCTCGCTCCTGAACCGGGCCGGCTACGCCACCGCGGTGGCGGCCAAGCTCTTTGAGGCGGTCCACAAGGCCCAGGCCGACGGGAAAAACATCGACAAGAATCTCTATGACCAGGCCAAGGACTTCTATCTGGAAGCCTTCTACCGGATAAATTACCTCGGGGCGGAAAACTCCGCGGGCTTCCACAACCCCACCGAGGCGGCCCGCATCTGCGGCGACTCGGTGGCCTTCGGGGAGAGATCCGCAGCGCTGCTGCGCCAGGCCCTGGCCCAGGCCGGAGTGGCGGAACCGGCAAACATCAACCTGGAGCTGGCCAAGTACCTGCAAAATCGCGGGGTTAAAAAGCTCAACTTCAAGCCGGACGAGGAGTTCAAGGATCCCTTCTCCATCCAGACTGTGCTGACTCCTCCCGCCTCCCTGGGGCTGCCGGGGGCGACGCCGCCGGCGTCGGCGCCGCCGGTGAAGAAATGAGGATTATCCCGGCGCTGCCGGGTCTGGTCCTCCTGCTGGCAACCGCGGCCTGGGGCCAGGGCCCGGAGGAACCGTTCCGGCAAGGCAAACAAGTCTTTGAGGACAATTGCGCCCAGTGCCACCGTGCCAATGGCGAAGGCCTTCCCGGCACTTTCCCGGCCTTGAACCGCGAGCCATTCGTCACCGGGGACCCCGCCCCGGTCCTCGCCACGGTCCTCAACGGCCGCAAAGGGAAGTTCGGGCAGATGCCCGCCTGGAAGGGCCGGCTTGACGACGTCCAGGTGGCCGCGGTGGTGACCTACATCCGTCAGGCCTGGTCGAATCAGGCCTCCGGGGTCAGCCCGGCCACGGCGGCCAAGAGCAGAGGCAAATAATACCGTTTTCGGTTTTCTGTTAAAATGCAAATTCTCTCTGCCTCCGGGTGGAGATAACCGAAACTTCAAGGGGAGGCCGGGGCTAGGATAATTCCCGGTCCTCCCTTAGTTGTTGGAGGGCAAGGCGGTGGCGGATGTTCGGGGTGCGACTTGGCCGGGGGTGGTAGGGGCGCTGCTGCTGGCGGTCTCGGTGGCGGCCTTGGGCTGCGGGGTCCAGCGGCTGGCCCGCGGGGAAATCAAGCCCCCCAAGGTGACCGTCCAGGGCGTCACCCTGGGGATGCCGACCGGGGCTGGCTGGCCGGTCTTCGCCACCCTGCGCCTGGAGAACCCCAACCCCGAGGCCCTCAGCGTTAAGGGCTATGACTACAACCTGTGGCTGGAAGGCCGGCCCGCGGCCCAGGGGGTCAGCCAGGGTGAGGTGCAGTTGCCGCCCATGGGCGAGGCCGTTACCGAGTTCCCGATCCTGGTGAACCTTAATTTCTTGCTGGCCCTGGTCCCCCAGGCCCTGCAAAACCGGCCGGGCAAACTCCACTACCGGCTGAGTGGCGGCGTCCGCCTGTCGCCGGTGCTGGCGGGACTGGTCCGGGTGCCTTTCTCCTTTGAAGGGGAAATTTCCCCCCAAGAAGGCCTGGATTTCCTGCGCCCTTACCTGCGCTGATCGACCACCTCCCCCCGGGCGCGGCGCCGCCGGCCCCTAAAGTTACCTGGTCAAAATTCCAGACAAATTCCCTCTTGATAAATATGTCTAAAATAAAGTATATAATTTATGATTTTGCATGTTGCCTTGGGCGCCGGGTTTCCCGAATCCGGGTTGGCCCAAGGTCATTTCCAACACCAAGGAGGCAATATGAAACGCTTGGGGCTCGGTCTTATCAGTCTGGCAGTCATTGCTTTATCATTTTCTTTCCTGAGCCAACCGGCCGTCGCCCAGGAGACCAAAGGCAAGACGGTGGTCATCGGCTTTACCGCCTCCCAGACCGGCAAGCTCAACGTTGAGGCGATCCGGCAGATCAACGGTTTGAACCTTTGGGTCGAGCAGGTAAACGCCGCGGGCGGCATCAAGATGCCGGACGGGACTACGGTCAAGTTTGCGGCCAAGTTCTATGACGATGAAAGTAAGAAAGAGCGGGTTCAGGAGCTGTACACCAAATTAATCAGCTCCGATAAAGCGGACTTCCTGATCAGTCCTTACAGCAGCGGCCTGGCGGACGCCGCCGCGGTCATCGCCCAGCAGTACAACAAGATCATGATCACGGCCGGCGCCGCGTCGGACTCCACTTACAAGAAAGGCTACACCCTGGTCTACCAGGCTTACACCCCGGCGTCCCGCTATCTCACCGGCGCCGTCGACCTGTTGGCCAAAATGGAACCCAAGGCCAAGAAGATCGCCATTGTCCATGAAAAAGACAAATTTTCCACCGACGTGGTCAATGATCTGAAAAAATATGCCGATAGCAAAGGCTACCAGGTAGCCCTGTTCGAGGGCTACGACAGCGGCACCACGGATTTCGCCCCCTTTATCAACAAGATTCCCGCGGACGTGGATGCGGTGATGGGCGGCGGGCACTTTGCCGACACCAGCACCTTTGCCAAGCAGCTATTCGAGAAAGGCGTCAAGGCCAAGATGGTGGCCTTGCTGGTGGCGCCTCCGG
>JBGPBR010000191.1:0-4732 GCA_041481325.1 Desulfobaccia bacterium | reverse complement strand
GTCCGCTGCCCAGCAGCACCAGGGTCCCGGGCAGGGGGGCCACTTCGGGGCCGGAGGTGGTGCCCTGAATTCCGGCGGTAAAATTCGGCTCGATTGAGTATTCCGTAATGCCCGAGCTGAAGCCCATATCAGTGTCCCAAAGGGTGAGTAACATATCGCCAGACCGGCTCACGCTGGCCAAGGGCAGGCCACCATTGGAGAAAAACTCCTCAAAGATGGTGGCCGAGCCACCTTGAATCTTACGCACATAGACCCCGGCGCTGGCATCAATGAGCTGGTAGCCGCTTTGGTTATCCAGGTTGAAGTTATAGGAGACCTGGTCGGTCACTTTGAGGTGATATGTGTGATCCCCCGCCCCGCGCAGCCTAAAAATGATCTCCTTTAAGGCGTTTTCGATGCCCACGTTTATCCATCCTTCAGCCGGGTCCCCTAACAAAGGAGACGGTTGGCCGCCGATGGCGGTCATCTGGATCGTGGGATTGCCGGCGATGTTTAGGTTCCAAGTCAGATAGGGGGTTGGAACTCCACCGGGGTAAATAGAGCTTGTCCCAGGCCCCGAGTAGGAAGAGTCATCGAGTACGGGAAAAAATGGGTCCAGACCGCCCCAAACGGAACCGAATACATCCAGGATGCCTGGGCCGAGGCTCTGGGTGGGGGCGGGGCCGCCATCCAGGGGGGTGACTACGATGCCAAGCTGGTGGGTGGCGGACAGCGACATGGAGCTGGCCAGCGACGCCGAGGCCCATAGGGTCAGTACCGCAAGTGCCAGTAATACGGAGCACAGTCCCCTATTTTTCATAATTCCTTCCTCCTTTAATTTCTTCAATTAAAATTGTTTGGCTGCGGATTGCCTGCCGGGGGGTGCGTGTCTGCCCGCCCCAGGATTGGTAATTAAAGGGAGAATCCGACTCCATCGCTGCTAAATCTCCCCGCCAAAAGCCTTTTTTTAAGAATGAGCAAATCTCATGCCAGTATGAAGATGATTAATATATGCAGTACATTATGTTGTAACTTTTCCATATTCTTCGGAGGTTTTTGCGGGTGGGGTCAGGACGGCTTTTTTGTGTCTGGGATAGGCGACTCTCCATAACCACTCATCCCACAGGATGATTTGCACCTCGTAGTGACGCGGTTTTTGCGGGCTTCCATGGTGCTTCGCCGGGAAAGCACAAACTCGTTTGTTGTCGAGGACATAAAATATTTTCACCCGTTTGCATCCCTCGGAGCCCGAAAGCAGCGCTCTTGATATCTGGTTCGCCTTTGTTTTTAGCATTACCCGTGCCAAAGTTGTATCTATCAGAAATAACAGGTAATTTTATGCAAGGGCTGGGAGGTAAGCCGGGGAACCGGGCGGCGATTAGGGCCGAATTTGCCGGGAATCCGGGGGGAGCCCCGTATATCGGCCATCTTGGCTGCATAAACCCGGCGCAGTTTATCCGGGATCCTGGACAACCAGGCCATAAGGATATGATATTATTGTTAATAAGTGGTTGTCTGAGATTTAGACAAAGTTGGTCAAGGTGGAAGATCCGGCAAGGCTGAACCGGGCAGGTTTGGGGGGCCAGGTCTCCTCATGCCAATTCGAAACCCCGGTTACGAGAAGTTTCTTTAATTGGTGGCGCCGGCGTCAAGCCGGTGCGGTAGGGGCGGGTTTAAAACCCGCCCCTACCACGGCCATTCTCATGGTATTGGCTGAGTCAAGATCTAATGCATTACTGCTTCGAAGATTCTTTGAGTTTCGAGTTTAGAGATAGAGATAAAAATGTAAGGGAGGGCACGGCCCACCAGTTACTTTGCCCCAGCAGCAGCTTGGGAAAATGTCGGACGCCCGCCCTCGGGTGTCCGGCGCAGGTTTTTTATAAGGGCCTGCGGCTACCAAAGGCGGCGGGCGCGGACGCCCGCCCTACTTAAACTTTCATGGTTTTGGAGTGAGCCGGCGGCTCAGGCGCGACTATGCAAAGAAACTCGAAACTCAGAACTTTTCGTAACAGATGCGCCTCTGAGCCGCTGATACCAAGTTTAAACCTCTGTGAAAGTCTCTTGCAGCCTTGAGGTATCCAATTGCAGGGAAGGGGCCTTCGCCGCCGGAGCGGCTCAGAATGACATATAATAGCCTACGATATTAATTGATATTAATTACGGATAAATCTTAAAAGTGGTTGGACGGCCGCGGGCGGCTATCCCACCTTGGGACCGCAGTCGTTCATGAACCTGCGGCTGCCGCTAAAGCACCTGTTTGACGGCCGGAGCCCGGAAGAAAGGGGAGTTGAGGACCGATAGGGAAATAAACCAATCAAGTAATGGATTATTTCCCTATCGGATGGAGGGGATAGGAAAGGTGGGATAAGTCCCGGCCGGGCGGGCTTATCTGGAACACTCCTTCATTCCCGGCTTCAAGCCGTATTTCTGGATGAGGCTATAGACCATGGAGCGGCTGGTCTTGAGGGCTTTGGCGGCCAGGCAAACATTGCCCTGGTTGCGTTTCAACGCCTCGGCCACGATGCTCATTTCGAACTTTTCCTTGGCCTCTTTGAGCCCCATGCCGTCAATCAACGGTTCCGGGGAGATCTCTTTGGTGGTCAAGGACATGTGTTCCGGCGTGATCCATTCTCCGTCCGCCATAACCACGGCCCGGCGAATGCGGTTGATCAGTTCGCGAATGTTCCCGGGCCAGGAGTGGGTTTCAATGGCCGCGATGGCCGCCCGGGTGAAGCCTTTGAGGTGTTTAGCCTGCTTGGCGGCATACTGCTTCAGGAAAGTGTTGGCCATGATCAGGGCGTCGTCGCACCGGTCTTTCAGGCGGGGCAGGGCAATATTGACCACATCCAGGCGATAATACAAGTCCTCCCGGAAGCGGCCGACCGCGATCAGGTCGGTCAGGTCAGAGTTGGTGGCGGAGATGACCCGCAGGTCTATCTTGATGGTTTCCCTGCCGCCCACCCTTTCAAAGGTATGTTCCTGGAGGAAACGCAGCAATTTGGCCTGCATTTCCAGGGGGAGTTCCCCTACTTCGTCCAGAAACAAGGTGCCGCGTTTGGCCCGCTCCACCATCCCGATGGAGGTGCGGTATGCTCCCGTGAAGGAGCCTTTCTCGTGGCCGAAGAGTTCGGATTCCAACAATTCCCGGGGAATCGCACTACAATTGATGGCCACGAATGGGCCTTTGTGACGAATGCTGCGTTGATGGATGGCCCGGGCCGCCATTTCCTTGCCGGTGCCGCTGGCGCCGGTGACCAGAACCGGCACGTCGGTGGCGGCGACCTTGCGGATCATCTTAAAGACTTCCAGCATCGACTCGCAGGTCCCGATCATCTCGGTGATTAAATCTTCGTGATGCCCGTTTTGAAAAAGACCGTCGGGGAAGGCACCTGGGAGAGCTTCTGCTTTAGGCGTGTCTATCATAACGTCATCCTGGGTTGAGGTTATTGACAGCTGGTAATTAACAGTGAAAGATTCGACAAGGACCGGGTTTAGTTTTTAATTGGAGATTTGACCCTCCTCCAAGAGTAATCGGATCAACCCGTAGCCTTATTCAGCTGCCTGCAACCGGAAGACACATCCGGGGCCCATGAGGGACGGGCAACTTTTCCACCAGATCGGGCAGGTCTGAAATAAAAAAGCCGGGTTGCCCTCTGCTGGCAACCCGGCTATCTCCTGCAGTTATATCAGAGACCCGTGGCTTTCCGTCCCCACCTCGCGGCGGGTTTGGCTTTATCACAAAACCGTTAAATTTTTGCTAGGATCTTAAAACTATAAAACTTTTTTTTAATTTTCAAGTTTTCCCGAAAAGATATTACGTATTTTGGGGAATTTGATTAAGTTTGTCAAGTTTTTTTTACAGAATTTTTAATTTTTTTTAAATTCTGTACTCGATTCCCCTTAGCTGGACTTTTTCATGGGGAAGCGACAACCTGATCCAAGGCCAGGGCCTCTGGAGATCTTGTTGAAATTACAGCAAATATCATAACCACCCGGATAACTGCCGGACGTCTGGACTCCCACCTGTATGGAAGCAAGCCGGGACAAAGTCGGCAGGCCGGGCCAGAAGAATATCAATTTTAGCCCCTTCGGCCGGCGGTTTTTTTTGAGGCTGCCCACGAATTGGACCTCAAGTCGGATTTTCGGACCCGGGAATCCCTCGTCAGCCGAGACGAAAGCAGCAAGACCTACCGGAAGCTGGTTTTAAAAGATAACGTGATAATCGGCGCCATGCTGCTGGGCGACCTCGGGGGGAGTAAGGAAATTATGGGCGCCATCAAGAAAAAAATTGATATCACTCCGTTCAAGCCGGATCTGGCGACGGGGCAATTTGATTTTGCCCGGTTAAGGTAGGCCTTCCGGAAGGTTCAAGGAGGTTGCCGTAACCGTCGCGCCTTAGCCGTTGGCTCACCCCAAAACCATGCCAAGTTTAGGTAGGGCGGGGGTCCCCGCCCGCCTAATTCGGTAGCCGCAGGCTTTACCTTGACCCCCCAAATCCCCCTTTTTCAAAGGGGGACTTTTAAAACCCCCCTTTAATACCCTTTTCCGTTTCAAATGCAACAAACTTAACATGTAATACCGTGTTCGTTTTGTAGGGGCGGGTTTGAAACCCGCCCCTACGAGTGATATCAATAGGTTATCTGGATGATTTGTTTCATTTCAATGGGAACATGGTATAAAATGGCGGACACGCAGGTCCGCCACGAGAGCTTTTCTCTTTGACCCCCATCTGGGATCAAGTTCCATTCTCCTG
>JBGPBR010000190.1:0-4752 GCA_041481325.1 Desulfobaccia bacterium | reverse complement strand
GTTATTACCTCATCGAAAATCAGCAGGATTCCTTCCTGGTGGCACAGGGTGCGCAATCCTTCCAGGAACCCGGGCCTGGGGAGAACCACCCCCATGTTCCCGGCCACCGGTTCCACGATGACCGCCGCGATCTGCCCCTGATATTTGGCGGCGGCGTGCCGCACCGCCTCCAGGTCGTTGTACGGCAGCGACAGGGTCAAACCGGCGATCTCCGGCGGCACTCCGGGACTGCCGGGGATCCCCTGGGTGAGCACCCCGCTCCCGGCGGACACCAGGAAGGAATCGGCGTGGCCGTGATAACAGCCGTCGAACTTGATAACCCGGGGGCGCCCGGTGGCGGCCCGGGCCAGGCGCAGCACGCTCATGCAGGCCTCGGTGCCGGAGTTCACCAGGCGAACCATCTCCAGCCCCGGCACCGCGTCCACCAGGACCTGGGCCAGTTCCACTTCCGCGGCGGTGGGCGCCCCGAAACTGGTGCCCCGGGCCGCGGCCTCCCGGATCGCCGCCACCACCCCGGGCGCCGCGTGCCCCAGGATGAGGGGTCCCCAAGAGCCGACGTAATCGAGATAAGAGTTGCCGTCGGCGTCATAGACCCGGGGCCCCTCCCCCTTGACGATCATCCTGGGGGTGAGCCCCACCGCACCCCAGGCCCGCACCGGACTGTTCACCCCCCCGGGGATGACTTCCAGGGCCGCTTTGAAGAGTCGCTCCGAATTGGCATAACCAGCCATCGCAATGCTCCTTGGGACGAGATTGGGGGAGGGGGCTAAGGGCTTTTTTATAAGTGCCCTTACCCCCTCCCCCAAACCCCCACCCCCAATCCCTTAAGTTAATTTTTTGGCCTGGAAAGTCGGGCCGCAGGCCCGCCTTTCCAGGCCTCTTAAAGGGTTGGGTGGGGGGTTTGGGGGGAGGGCAGGGACCCTCGGTCCCTGGCCCTCCCCCCAAAAACCGGGTTATCCCGCGCCCTCCCCTTCCCGGAAGTAGCGCATGGTGGTTTTTTTCAGTTCCGTTTCGCTGAACAGCAGCTCGTAGTCTTTGATCCCGGTTGCCGCGGACATGCGGGCCGCGATGGCGACGCATTCCTCCCGGGTGCGACCGTGGACCATGGTATAGAGGTTGTAGGGCCAGCCCGGCGCCGGCCGGCGGGCGTAGCAGTGGGTCACGGCCCGCTGGGCCGCCAGTTGTTGGCCGATACCCTTGAGGTCCGCTGCCGGTATGGCCCAGGCCACCAGGGCGTTGGCTTCGTAGCCCGACTTCTGGTGCCGCAGGGTGGCCC
Organism: Desulfobaccia bacterium; assembly: GCA_041481325.1. Lineage (GTDB taxonomy): Bacteria > Desulfobacterota > Desulfobaccia > Desulfobaccales > 0-14-0-80-60-11 > DASWLF01. The sequence continues at coordinate 3,476 of JBGPBR010000190.1, read as the reverse complement.
CGAACCGCCGGATAAAGCCTTTCTCCATGAGGCCCCGGATGGCGCTCAACAGCTCCTCTTCCTCCACCCCCACCCGGCTCGCCAGGTCTTCGAAGGGCTTAGGCTCGATCTCCAGGTCCCGCTGCAGGGCCAGGATCACCTTTTTTTCCAGATCGCTCAACCCGCTCACTCGCCCACCTTAAGCGGAAAATATAGATTAATCGTCCGGACCTGGCAAGGTAGCTGCCGGGCCGGCTTCTCCGGTGCAGCTTGGCCCCCTAAAAAAACTACCACTTAACCTCGTCCCCCACCTTGACGCCGTAAGTGTCGGCAAAGCCCGCCGGCACCTCCAGGACGTAGTTCACCGGCCGGGGGGAGCTGAGGGTGCCGGGGAAGGCGGGCGAAACGTTCTTTTCCAGGCCCGCGACCTGGCCCTGGACAATCCAGATGAAGTCCAGGGGGAATTGCATGCCCCGCATGCAGAAATGCTGCACCTCCACCCGGGGCATGAAAAAGAGCATGCCCCGCCCGTGCGGCAGTTCCCGGCGGCGGCCCAGCCCCAGGGACAATTTTTCCGGGGTCTTGACCACTTCGGCCTGCACCTGCACCCGGCCCACTCTCACCCAGAGCCAGGGGTTGCCGTATTCGGAGAGGTCCTCCCCCGCGGCCGGGCCCCCCAGCAGCAGGCACAACCCCAGCGCCAGAACCAGACCTGCGGCCCGGAGCCCGGCCGGAAATCTCATCTCTGCTTCACCATTCGGCTGCCCCCCAAGATTCCACCTGCTGGAAAAGAAAGGTAGGGTGGGCACCGCCCACCGGCCTCCTTGCCCAGGCGCAGCTTGGGAAAATGTGGGACACCCGCCCTCGGGGGGTGCCCGGGGCAGATTTTTGGTAAGGGCCCGCGGCTGCCGACTGAGGCGGGTCGAACCCCGGCCCCAACATCTTTTCATGATTACGGGTGAGCCCAAGCTCAGGCGCGACTGCCCGCAATGGCTGCCTCACAGCCTCAGTTATGCTATATTATGGCCAAACTGGCAAGGGGAGATGATGAAGCCATGAAAATCGTCGCGGTGTTGGGCAGTCCCCGCCCTGAAGGCAACAGCGGCGCCCTGGCCCGGGCCTTTCTGGACGAGGCCCGGTCGCTGGGGGCTGAAATCACGGGGTACCTCTTGAACAAATTGAACTACCAAGGCTGCCAGGGCTGCCTGGCCTGCAAGACCGATGATGAGGCCTGCATCTTGGAAGATGACGCCTCGGCCGTTTTGGCGGCGGTCAAGGGCGCCGACCTCCTGCTCCTGGCCTCGCCGGTGTACTTCGGGGACCTCAGCGGCCAGCTCAAGTGCTTTTTCGACCGGACCTTCTCCTTCGCCAACCCGGATTTTTCCAGCCGGGTGCCGCCGGGGAAAAAGGCCGTGGTCATCCTGACCCAGGCCAACCCGGACCCGGCCCAATTCAACGACATCTTCCCCCGCTACGAGCGCTGGCTGAAGATGTTCGGCTTCGACCCGGTTTACCTGCTCAGGGCCACCGGGGTGAGGGACCCCGGAGATATTAAGCGGCAGCCCGCGCTTGTCAACCGCGCCGTGGACCTGGCCCGGGAACTGATGAAGCCTGCGCCTTAGGCTCTCCAGGATTCGGTCGGTTCAGGTTTCGACGCAGGCCACGGTCAGGTCGGCTTCCTTGCCGCCCCGGGTGCACCTGCAGAACAGGGTCTTTTCCGGTTCCAGGTCAGGCTCCTGAAAGGTAATTCCTGCCACTCTCTGCAAATAAAAACCCCGGCCCTGGCTGTCCAGCCCGGCCGGGGTTTAGAATTAACCCCGGTCATCCCAACTCCCGACTCTTTGGGGGATTAAATCCGGTTTTACCTCCTAAGCACCCGCCTTAATCCTCCGTCGCGGGCCACCCCCTGTCAGCCCCGGGGGCCGGAGCCCATAAGGATTATGAGGGAGGAACCGGCACCGCGCCGCCGGCACTCCCGCTATTCCCAGGAAGCCGAGATTACATCGGCCGGTAATAATTAAGAAAATAGATATATTTCGTTTCCCCGGTGCGGATTACCTCCGCAGCCCAGGTCTTTTCCTCCCCTTCCTTGGTTTGATAGGCGACCCCGAACTCCAGGATAAAGGTGTTGGGCCGGATAATCGGCCTAATGAAGCACTCCTTTATGGGAAAGGCCTTGTCCCGCAGATAGCCCTCGTATCCGGTCAGGCTGTACAGCATCTCGCCGTAAACGTAATCCAGGTTGCCCGTAAGCCGGCGGCCGTACTCCCGGTTGGGCACGGCCACGCTGGAAACGGGCAGATCCGCCAGCAGGTTCCTGTAGTCGCGATACTGGATAAAGGATTTGCCCTGCCAGATGTGGTCCACCTGCTGATACCGGTCGAGGAAAACCTCTTTCCGGCCCATTGCCGCCGCTTTCCCGGTCGCTTCCGCCATGGCTCACCTCCGCCGCAATCTGGAGCTTTCGCTATTTTATAATCATTCTTTCCTGGTTTTCAATTAAACTTTCCCCATAAAAAAAGCCCGCCTCCGTCCAGGGGCGGGCTTGCTGCGATGAAATTAATAGTGGCACAGGCTTCCAGCCTGTGAGTGGCGGCGTCCACTCTTCCCTGTAGGGTGGGCACCGCCCACCATTTCTTAATCTTGCTCCGGCTCTCTCAAGACCGACTTAAGCTCCTGCCGGGGGCGCGCCCCGAAATATCGGCGGGGGTTGCCGCACATCCAGCAAGAACAGGAACGCCGCACCTTGCGATAACTGCCCACGCAGACGGCATACATTTCCTGTTTCTTCAAATGATGCCGCCAATCCGTCTTGGGAAAATAAATCCCCCAAAGCCGGCGGGCAATATAATTTGCCTGAATGAGTCTTGCGCCGAGCATTTTTTTATCCCCGTGCCGGTGGGGTATCTTATTCCCAAAAAGATGGGTCCAAGGGAATAAAATCTTCTTTTTTATTTTTGGAGAGCCGATCGAGCTTTTTCCTGAACTTTTTAACCTTTTCCATGGAATAGCCACACCAGGTCATTTCCCAAAAACAATGGCATAAGATATCCAATTCGGAATATTTTTCCAGGGTCTCCGCCTCAATTTCCATCCCCAGCCACTCGTCCCAGTCCATCAGAAATAAGCCAAAGCATTCTTCCTGCCCATTCTCCCTCAAACTGCCGTCTCTGCCCGAGACGTCATGATAGCCGCCTTCCTCATCATCCTGGTATTCAAGGTGAATCCGCATCTCGCAACCTACGGGCTTAAGAGGCAGAATATATTCGAAAGCCTCCCGGGCTCTCTTTTTTTTGCTTTTCTCCTTGGGGTAAAGCTCCAGATAAACCGGTTCAACTTCCTGCCAGGTGTATCGAGAGATGAGCTCTGCGATGTTCATAAGTTATTCCGGCGGCGTCTTCTCCTCCAACTCAATTAACCATTACCCCAGACCAGAGGATAATGCTCGGGTTGTTCCAGGGCGTCGATTTCGATATCCGCGTCCAAATCCGGCCAGT
>JBGPBR010000189.1:0-4769 GCA_041481325.1 Desulfobaccia bacterium | reverse complement strand
GCGCCGAACCCGCCGGCCTTAAACCGCCAGCATAGAAAAAGGCGGCCCTAAGGCCGCCTGTTAGTTTGGCTCAGGCAATGGTTAGAAGTGGTAAGCCACACCCACCTGGCCGCTGAACAGGTTGTAGGTGGGCTCGTACTTAAATCTCCCTGTGGTGGTGCCCATTAGAGTGCTATCGATCCCACTAAATTCGTAACTGGGGTGGGCATACCGGTATTTAAAGGACAGGTCGATGGAGACGTTCTTAAGGCACATGTAACGAAGACCCGCGTCCACCGCCAGGGCGATGTTCGTGGAACTGCTGGAACCGGGGCTGACACCGTAATTATTGTTGTCAACCATTAGTTTCGGCTGCTGGGTAGACCACATGATGGCGGGACCTACGGCCACGTAAGGCTGCAGGCGGCCGAAAGGCACCTCGCTGTCCGGCAAGAAGCCGTAGCGCGCCGCGAACATGAAGGCCCAGGTGGCTACCGTGCCTTCGCTCTTGAAATCGCAGGGAACAGTGTCTGACAAAACGTTATTAATGTATAACTGTCCGCCGAATTGACGATTCCGCACATCCAGACGGTGAAAGCTGAAGTCGGTGTAAAACCCGAAGTACTTCATCCAGTCAGGGTAGTTATAACCCAGGAAGCCCGTCGGGACAAACCAGGTGCCGATCTTCAGACCGCCGATCACCGCGGCATTGGGCCCCCCCGGCAGGTTGCCTTTGCCAGAGAAATTCATAGTAAAATCAAAATCATCATGAATGGTCTGAGTGTAAGGAGTATTTAAGGTGGAGGAAGAGCCCAGATCGCCCGCGGTCACCCCCCCGAGATAACCTTCCACGTACATTTCGGCTTTGGCCGGACCCGACAGGGTCAGCAAAGCCGCGGCCAGAAATAATACCCCCAAAAACCCGAACGCTTTCTTGTTCATGTTATCCCCCCTTAATCGTTGGTTGACCAGGACCCGGCCTATCCCCAAATAGGCCACCTTTCTGGTCCTCTTTTACCAAGTGGTCTATTTTAAATTCACCGGGATTTGCTTGTCAAGCTAATTATTTATCTCGCTATTTATCGCCATGGCCGACGATGGTCCTGCAGAGCACCGCCAAGAATGGCGCATCTTCACTAGCCTGAGCCATCCACTTCGTTCAGGATGGCAAAAGACCGTTTGGCCGGAGGCTCGCTTGGTTGGCAATCCAGGGGGCGCACTGCCCCCTTTCCTAAGTCCCGGCCTCTTTTTCAGTACCCCAGGCTGACCCAGGTGGCCAGACCCAGACCCAGGCCCACCAGGCCGTTGAGGGTGAAGAAGGCCGGGGGCAAGCGGGCCGGGTCCCGGAACCGGAGCGCCAGGTGTTGGCCCGCCAGGATCAGGGCGCTGGCCAGGGCGGCGCCGGCGTAGACCCACCCCAGGCCGGCCAGCCGGCCGGTGAGGATGAATCCCGCCACCGCAACCAGGTGGCACAGGGCGGACAGGCAATGGGCCGGCCCGGTCCCCACCCTAACTGGCAGGGAAAAGAGGCCCTGCCGCCGGTCGAAGTCTTCGTCCTGGAAGGCATAGAGGATGTCGAAGCCCGCCACCCAGAACAGCACCGCGCCGGACAGCGCCAGCGCCGGCAGTCCCAGGTCGCCCCGGACCGCCAGCCAGCCGCCCAGGGGGGCGATTCCCAGGCTCAGCCCGAGAATCCAGTGGGACAGGGCGGTGAACCGCTTGGTGAGGGAATACCCGAGGATCACCATCAAGGCCGCGGGCGAGAGCAGGAAGCACACCCGGTTCAACTGGGAGGCGGCCCCCACGAATACCACCGAGCTGACGACGACCAGGACGATCACCCCCCGGCGGCTCACCCGGCCCGCGGGCAGGGCCCGGTCTACGGTGCGGGGGTTGAGGGCGTCGAAGGGGGCGTCCACCAGGCGGTTGAAGGCCATGGCCGCGCTCCTGGCCCCCACCATGGCCGCCAGGATGTAAAACGCGGTCCGGCCGTCGGGCAGGCCCCGGGCCGCCAGCATCGCCCCCATGAAGGCAAAGGGCAGGGCCAGGACGCTGTGCCCGATCTTGATCATCTCCAGCAGTTCGTAAGTTTGGCGGAAAAAACGGCGCATTGCGAATTTCTCGTTTTTGGTTTTTCGTCGATTCGAGACTTAAAGTATTTCTCTGAGCAGTTGCTCATGGGCCGTTGGCCCACCCGTAAGGCATGAAAAGGGCAGCCGTCCCGCCCGCCGCTGGTGCGCGGTTCGCACCCCACATTAACCTTGAACTTTGAACCTTGAACTTTGAACTTTTCAGGTCAGATGCAGCATTTAAGTAAGCCAAAACTGAACCATCTGCTTTTTAACCAGAAACGAAAAACCAAAAACGCCTTTTTTATTCCCCCCAGCGCGGCCCCATTTGGTGCTCCAGGCCCAGGTGGTCCAGGATGCGGCCCGCGAACTGGCGGGCCAGTTCGGTGAGGGACCCGGGCCGGTGATAGAACCCGGGGCAGGCCGGAAAGATGGTGGCTCCCGCGGCCGCGGCCCGGGTCATATTTTGCAGATGGACCAGGCTCAGCGGCGTCTCCCGCACCACCAGGAGCAGGGGCCGCCGCTCCTTCAGAAAGACGTCGCCGGCCCGGTGGATCAGGTTGCGCCCGGCGCCCTGGGCGATGGCCCCCAGGGTCCCCATGGAGCAGGGGACCACCACCATGGCCCGGGCCCGGAAAGACCCGCTTGCCATGGGCGCGGTGAAGTCGTCCACCCGGTGCCAGACCGCCCCGGGGGCCAGCTCCGCCGGGCGCTGCCCCAACTCCAGGCTGAGCACCTGGACCCCGGCCTCGGAGATGACCGCGTGAAGCTCCAGGTCCGGACGGCTCCCGAAATAGGCCAGCAGTTCCCGGGCGTAAATCATCCCGGAGGCGCCGGTAATGGCGATGACGTAGCGATTCATCTTGCGCCTTGGGGCCTTGGGGTCTTGGCGCGAGATCCGTTCAGCTTCAGGTTAATCCCAGTTTGGGCCACAGTTCGTCCACCTTTCGCTTGATTTCCGGGTCCATCTCGATCACCTGGGGCCAGGGCCGGGTGAAGCCCTCCTCGGGCCACTTGCGGGTGGCGTCGATGCCCATCTTGGAGCCGTAATGGGGCAGGGGGGCGGCGTGGTCCAGGGCGTCCACCGGCCCTTCGGAGAAGACCACGTCCCGCTTGGGGTCCACGTTGTTCCCCAGCCGCCACAGGACCTGCCCCAGGTCCTGGACGTCCACTTCGCGGTCAAAGACCACGATGATCTTGGTGAACATCATCTGGCCCAGGCCCCACAAGGCGTACATCACCTTGCGGGCGTGGCCCGGGTAGCGCTTGTCGATGGCCACGAAGGCCAGGTTGTGGAACACCCCCTCCACCGGCAGGTTCAGGTCCACTATCTCCGGCAGGGTCTTTTTCATCAGGGGCAGGAAGATGCGCTCCGTGGCCTTGGCCATGAAGCAGTCCTCCATGGGCGGCCGCCCCACGATGGTGGCGGGGTAGACGGGCTCCCGCCGCCTGGTGATGGCGGTCAGGTGGAACACCGGGTAGTCGTCCGCCAGGGAATAGTAGCCGGTATGGTCGCCGAAGGGCCCCTCTCGGCGCCGCTCGCCCGGGGCCACATAGCCCTCCAGGACGATTTGGGCCGCCGCGGGCACGGACAAGGGCTGGGTGACGCAGGGCACCATCTCCACCGGTTCATTCCGGAGGAACCCGGCGAAGAGGATTTCGTCGATGTCTTCCGGCAGGGGCGCGGTGGCGGCGTAGGTCACCGCGGGGTCGGCGCCGATGGCCACCGCCGCGGGCAAGACCTCGCCCCTGGCCTCGGCCACCCGGTAGTGCTGGGCCCCGCCCTTATGGGCGTGCCAGTGCATGCCGGTGGTCCTGGCGTCGTACACCTGCAGACGGTACATCCCCACGTTGCGCCGGCCGGTTTCCGGGTGGTGGGTGAAGACCGCGGGCAGGGTGATGAAGGGGCCGCCGTCATCGGGCCAGCAGGTGAGGACCGGCAGGCGGCTCAGGTCCACCTCGTCGCCGGTCAGGACCACCTCCTGGCAGGGGCCCCGGCTCACCTCTTTGGGGAACATGCGGCCGAGACGCGCCAGCTTGGGCAGGAGCTTCAACTTCTTCATCAGGGTGTTGGCCTCGGCCTCCATAAAGCTCAAAAGCTCCACCGCGATGTCGTCCAGGGACTCCACCTCCAGGGCCAGGCACATGCGCTTCATGGAGCCGAAGGCGTTCATCAGCACCGGCATGTCGTAGCCCGAAACTGCCTCGAACAGCAGGGCCGGCCCGCCGCTCTTGCAGACCCGGTCGGTGATCTCGGTGATCTCCAGAAACGGACTCACCGGCTCCCGGAGGCGCACTAACTCCCCGGCCCGCTCCAGCCGTTGGATGAATTCCTGCAAATTGCGCATTCCCATGTGATTATCCTCGCGAGGATTTTGGGGGGAGGGCCAGGGACTTTTTTGTAAGTGCTCCCTGCCCTCCCCCACAAACTCATTCCTGGGGGAGGAGTGGATATGGATAAAGACTTGCGCGTGCTTATTGTTGCTTCGGAAGCAGTCCCCTTTGCAAAAACCGGGGGGCTGGGCGACGTGGTGGGCGCCCTGCCTGCTGCCCTCCGGCAATTGGGAGTAGAAGTCAGGGTGCTGATGCCTTACTACGGCATGGTCAAGCACGGCAAGGTCCCCACCACCTGTGCCGCCGAAAACCTGGAGGCCTCCTGGGGGCCCATGCGGCTGGCCTTCAATGTCCGGACCCCCGCCTCGCCTGAGTATCCCTTCTATT
>JBGPBR010000188.1:0-4785 GCA_041481325.1 Desulfobaccia bacterium | reverse complement strand
GAAGAAGGCCAAGCGCTGACGACGCCCCAAGAAAAGACCGCGGGCCGGGAGCCCGCGGAAAAGTCAACTGGGCAAATCCTAGCGAACTCCCCTCCAAGGCCTGAGCTTTGGCAGCCGCAAGTTTTAGCCGGCGCCCGACCCCCGGGGGGTGTCCCACATTTCTCCCCCGTTCCCAAACTGAGCTTGGCCAAGGTAGTTGGTGGCACCGGCTTCCAGCCGGTGCGAGGTGCCGGGTGCGCCCGCGCCCCCGGCATGGCGGGCGATGCCCGCCCCACATTATTTTCCATACTTTATGGGTGAGCCGAAGGCTCATGAACGATTGCTTACTATTTAATCCTCCTTGGTCGCCACTGCCAGGAGGCCCAGGTGTTTTTGTTCCAGGAGGCCCCTGAGGCGGAAGCCCGCGTCTTTGAGGGCCCGGTGCAGGTCGGGGCTGTGAAAGCGGTCGGGTTCGGGGTGCAGGAAGAGCCGCCTGGCCAGGAAATTCTGGTAAACAAGGGGATAAAACTCCTCCAGGAAATAAGTCCCGCCCGGTTTCAGCACCCGGGCGATTTCCGTGAGCCCGCCCCGCCAGTCCGGCAGGTGGTGCAGGACTCCGAAGCCGAAGACCGCGTCCAGGGCGCGGCTCCGGTAAGGGAGATTCAGGGTGTCGCCCACCAGCAGGGAGATCCTTTCCTGCTGAGGAGGGCGGATATAGGCCGCGGCCTGTTGGATCATGCGATGGTCCAGGTCCAGGGCGTGGAGCAGGACCGGCTGAAATTCCCGGAGTATCAGGCAGGCGCCGGCTCCCCGGCCGCAGCCCACCTCCAGGACCCGGGCCCGGGCCGCCACCACCCCCTGACTCCTGATCCAGCGGATAATGAGGCGCTGGATCAAGACCCTGACCGGGTTGTTGACCACGAGCCTCTCGGCCCAGTTGAGTTTCATGCCTTTATTCCCAGGTGAATCACCGCGATGCCGTTGGTGAGGCGCCGGTACCTTACCCGGGTGAAGCCGAGGGATTCCAGCACCCGGCTCAGTTCCTCGGGCCGGGAGAACCTGCGGATGGACTCGGGCAGATAAGTGTAGGCCTGCCGGGAGCCCACCAAGATTTTCCCCATGGCCGGCATGAGGTGAAACGAATAAAAATCGTAGAGCCGTCGGAACCACGGGGCCACCGGCTGGGAGAATTCCAAGCACATGAGCCTGCCGCCGGTTTTCAAGACCCGGTGCATCTCCTTAAAGCCCGTCTCCGGGTGGGTCAGATTCCGGATGCCGAACCCCACCATGGCCGCGTCGAAACAGCCGTCCGGGGCGGAGATCCGCTCGGCGTCGCCCTGGAGGAACCTGATTCGGGGGGCCAGGCTGGAGTTGACCACCTTGGGGAGGCCCGCGGCCATCATGGCCCGGTTGATGTCGTAGACCACAACCCGGCCGGTCTCCCCCACGGCCCTGGCCGCCAGCAGGGCCAGGTCGGCGGTGCCGCCGCAGACGTCGATGATCCGGTCGCCGGGCTTGAGCCCCATCAGGCGCACCGCGGTCCACTTCCACAGGTGATGGAGCCCGAAGCTCAAAAGGGTGTTCATCAGGTCGTATTTGCCGGCCACCGTGTCGAAATGTTGGTGCACCAGTTTGCCTTTTTCCGCGGCGGAGACCCGCCGGTAGCCGAAGTAAGCCGCTTCGGAGCCGCCCGGCTCATGGTTGTCCGGTCCGTGCATCTCGCTTAACCTGGTGAAAGGGGATTTATATTTGACAGCTTGACCTCAGGCTGCCTTGAGGGTTTCCAGGTTCATGATCAGGAGGTCCACCGCGGCCAAAAAATCCCGGGGGGCGTTGGCGGCCAAGGTTTTGAAGACCAGCCGCTTGGGGTCCACCCCGGCTTCGGCCAGCATGTCTCGGGCCCGCTCCACCCGCCACAGGGCATGTTCGTTGCCTTTCTGGGACTTGCAGTTGTCCGGGTGGCAGCCCAGCACCAGGACGCCGTCGGCCCCCAGGGTAAAGGCCCGGATGAGGTAGTCGATGTCGATTTTCCCGGCGCAGGGCATCATCAGGGGGGTGAAACCCAGGGGCAGGACCGCCTCATGCATTTTCAAAGCCGCATGATAAGCCTCCCAGGCGGAATTCTTGCACAAGAAGGCCACGATCTTGGGGGTGAGGCGGGGGTCCAAGGTGTTCATGGCCGCAATCACCTGGTCGTCGGAAAAGTTGTGGATCTGAATGGCTTCGTTGGGGCACTGGGAGGCGCACACCCCGCAGCCCTGGCAGGCCAGTTCGTTGATGATGGCCCGGTTGTCCCAGGTGATGGCCCCATGGGGGCAAAGGCGGTGGCAGGTGAGGCAGAGGACGCAGCGTCCCCGGTCGATGACCGCCCGCCCCTTGGGGGCCCGGGCCGTACCGCGGCCCAGGAGTTGATGCACTTCGGAGACCGCGGCGTCGGCCTCGGAAAAGGCCTGGTCCAGGTCCACCGCCCCGCGCCCCGGGCCCGCCACATAGACCCCCCGCCGGTTGGTGACCACCGGCAGGTTCCAGACGTTGTCCGCCTGGAGGAAGCCCGCCGGCCCCGGGAACAGGCCCAGAACCTCGGACAGGGAGGCGTTGCCGGGAGCCGGCTGCTGGGTCTCGTCCAGGATCACCAGGTCACAGTGAATCTTTCCTGCCTCATGCATCACCGGATCGTAAAAAGTCAGGCAGGGCAGCTCGCGGTCCAGGGACAGGGCCGGAAGCTCCCGGAGTTTGAACACGATGAGTCCGGCGCTTTGAGCTTCCTCCAGGATGGCTTCCATATCCGGGGCCCCCACCTTGGCGTCCCTGACAAACAGGAGAACCTGGCAGTTGTCCCAGGCCAGCAGGTGAGAGGCCGAACCCAGGGCCCGGCGCAGGGCCAGCGGATTGCGGTCACCGCCCACCAGGGCCACCCGCAGGCGGTCGGCCGACGGGTCCAACAGCTTCTCCGCGGCCCCCGGGGAGGCCAGCAGGGATTCCAGCCGGGTATGGTAGAGCACCCGGGGGTGAGAGACGGCGCCGTCGGACTGGACCACGCCCTCCAGGCGCATCTCCGGGGCCAAGACCAGGGCGCCCACTTTTTCCTCCCGCAGCCCCTGGGGAGTGCGCAGCTTGACCCGGAAATCCCCGGCGCTTCCTTGCATATCAGTGATCTGGGCTTGGGGGATAAGTCGGATGGCCGGATGGGACCGCGCCTCCTGCACCAGATTTTCCAGATCCCGGGTGGGAACCTGAGTAGACTTGCCGCACGGGATGACCGGCTCCGACCAAGCCTCGGGGATGGCATGGACCACCCGATAACCCAGGTGGGCCAGGTCCGTCGCCGCCTTCAGAGCCGCATAGGAATCCCCCCAAACCAGCACCTGGTCGGAAACCTGCAGCTCCTGGCTGGTGATGGGCCGGGCCCGGGTGACCATGGATTTGGCCAGCCTTATCAGGTTGTGGGCCTTGAGGCTGCAGGCCCGGGGATCGGAGTAGCCCAGGGCCTCCTGCAGGTCCAGCACGGTGAGCAGCTCGGGGTTGAGGGCCAGTTGGTCCAGCAACAGCCGGATGATGCTCCGGGCCCGCTGCTGGGGGTCCAGGGCAGCCAGCAGGATGGGGTTTCGGGCCCCATGGTGCAGGAAAGCCCGCAGCCGCGCTTCCAGCTCGGGGGCGGGCAGCATGGGGTCCAGGGCCAGAATCCGGCTCTGGCGCAGCGCCGCGGCCCAGAGTCCCAGCTCGTAATAGTCCAGCCCTCCGGCCGTAAGCTCCGGACCGTGGGCCAGGATGATGTCCAGTTCGGGGATGCTAATCTGCATGGTTCTTCAGATAATGGCTAACCTGCCGGGCGGTGGCTTGCGCCTGGGCCAGGCAGCCGGCGATGTCCCGGGGGCCTTCGGCGGTGCCCGCCAGAAAGAGCCCCGTTTGGGGGGTTAAAGAGCGGTGCCGGGCATCCGCGGCCTGGAAAAAACCTTCGGGGGTGAGGTCCAGCCCCAACCGGGAGGCCAGTTCGATGTTGTCCGGCCCCGGACCGATGCCCACGGACAGCACCACCAGGTCAAAGGCGGCCTGCACCGCGGCGCCGGTCTCTTCGTCCAGGTAGCGCAGGGCCACGGCCCCGTCGCCGGTGGCTCTGAGGTCTCCGGGCAAGGCCCGCAGCTCCTTGATTTCCCGGCGGGCCTGCTGGTGAAATTCATCGGAGTTGCGCCCCACGTTTTGCAGGTCCATGTAGAAAGTGGCCACCGAAGCTTGGGGGAGCCGGTGCTTGAGCAGCCGGGCCAGCCTCAGGGTATAGGCGCAGCAGACCTGGGAGCAGTAGGGGCGGTCCCGGTCCCGGCTGCCCACGCACTGGATGAAGGCGATGCTTTGCGCCAGCCGCCCGTCCGGCCGCAGCAGGCCCACGCCGTTGCAGCGCAGGCGCTCTTCCAGTTCCAGGCCGGTGATGACATTGGCCAGGCGGCCGTAACCATAGTGGGGCCGGCATCTGGGGTCCGCCGGCTGGTATCCGGTGGCCACCACCACCGCTCCGGCCTCAACCTCCAGGGTCCGGGCCGGCCGGTCCAGCTCGATGGCCCGGGCGGCGGGCGGGCAAATCTGCTGGCACACCCGGCAGGAGCCGTCCTGAAAAAAGAGGCAATGCTGCGGCACCACCGCATAGCGCGGGTGGTTTTGGGTGACCGAGGTCTTGACCAACGCACCCTGGGAGGCCGCGGGGCACTCCTCTAGGCACAGGCCGCAGTCCACGCAGCGCTCCGGCGCGATCACCTGGGGTTGCTGCTCCATGGTCACCCGGAAACCGTCCTGATCCCGGGAGCAGCCGGTGAG
>JBGPBR010000187.1:0-4787 GCA_041481325.1 Desulfobaccia bacterium | reverse complement strand
TTGGTGGGCTCGTGGCCGGCGGCGAACATGCAGAGGACGTTGGCCAGGGGGCCCACCTGGGCCGGCTTGTCATAGAAGGACGGGGATTTGACCCAGGAATACTTGCCGTCGTCCTTAAAGCCGGTGTACTTGGGATCGGTGGTTTCGTCATAGGGATGCTTGGTCCAGTCGCCGTTGTACCAGGAGTGCTTGATGGACTCCTTGACGCCTTCCCGAAAGTAATCGTCGTTATAAGAAGTGATGGGCTTGAAGGTCGTGAGGTCGGCGTTTTGGATATAGCCGCCGGGGAGGCTGAAGACCGTGCCCTTGGTGTCCATAGGCATGTCGGGGACCGACAGGTAGTTGGTGACCCCGGCGCCGTATTTGGTCCAGTCGGCGTACATGGCCCCCACGGCGCAGACGTCCACCAGATAGACGTTCTTGACGAAGTCGCCCACCTCGTCGATAAGGGTCTTGACGTAAAAGAGCCGTTCCATGTTAAGAGCCGAGGGGGAGTCCAGGTTGATGGCGGTGGAAACGCCACCCGGCACCAGGTTGGCGACGTGGGGGGTTTTGGACCCCAGGATGGAGACAATCTGGTTGGCCTTGCGCTGGTACTCCAGGGCCTGGAGGTAATGGGCGGTGGCCAGAAGGTTGACTTCCGGAGGAAGCTTCATGGCCGGATGGCCCCAATAGCCGTTGGCGAAGATGCCGAGTTGCCCCGAGGCCACCAGCGCCTTTAGTTTATCCTGGACCGCCTTGAGCTCCTGATAGCTGTTCCGGGGCCAGGAAGAGAGGCTGGCGCCCAACTGCGCCGCCTTTTTGGGGTCGGCTTTGAGGGCCGAGGTGATGTCCACCCAGTCCAGGGCCGAGAGGATATAGAAATGGACGATGTGGTCATGCAGGGCGTGGCTGGCCATGATCAGGTTGCGGATGTACTGGGCGTTAAGGGGCACCTCCATCTTGAAGGCGTTCTCCACCGCCCGCACCGAGGTGAGGGCGTGGACCGTGGTGCAGACTCCGCAAATTCGCTGCGTAAAGGCGGGAGCATCCCGGGGGTCGCGGCCCTGGAGGATGACCTCGATGCCGCGCCACATCTGGCCTGAGGACCAGGCGTTGGTCACCTTACCACCGTCGACTTCGCATTCTATGCGCAGATGCCCTTCGATGCGGGTGATGGGGTCGATGACAATTCTCTTGGCCATGTTCAGATCTCCTTAACGGCAGAATTAGGCATGCTCAGCCTTAGGCAGCACCGGGAATTTTTTGACGAAATAAAGGTAGGCCATAAGTTCGATGGCCACGATTCCCAGGGTGATCAAAATCTCCGGGACGGCCGGGAAATAGTGCCACCCTGGCCCGGGGTTAAAGCCGATGATAAAGGCGTCGAACCGATAGAGTGAGCCTGCCAGGAGCAGGGAGCAGGACCCGAGGAATAGGAAGCGGAGGTCGCTCCTGAGCGAGGGGCTGGCCATGATCAGGACGGGCACCAGGTAAAAGAGATTCTCCAGGATGAATATGAAGCTCAGAAAGCCACTGGTGAAGACCGGGGCGCCCCGGAAAATGAGGTCGGCCAAACGGAGAACCAGGTAAGCCGCGACAACCCAGGCCATGACCTCGGCAAGCTTGGAGAGCATGGGAGTCTCAAAGGGCCGCTTGAAGGCGACGGAGGAGAGAATGGATTCGAAGGCCGTCACCGCAAAGCCCATGGCAATCGCCGAGAGCAGGAAGAAGACGGGCAGGAGGCTGGTCTGCCAGAGGGGCGAAAGCTTGTAGCCGGCAATGACCATAAGGCTCCCCAGGGAAGACTGGTGCATGGTGGGCAGCAGGATGCCCACCGCGGCGATGACCGGCAGCCAGCGCTCCAGGCGCCGGCGGGTCTCTACGGCTTTGGCGTTCTGGGGGTAGCCCTCCAGAATAGTGGGCAGGAGTTCGATCCACAGGACCACGACGTAAGCGGCGATGCAGAGGGCCACTTCCACCAGGACGGAGTTGAAGTTGACCTGCCAGGGCAGGAAGAGCTGGTAGCCGTTCCAATAGCGCCCGATGTCCAGGAAGATGGCGAAGCCCGCCAGACTGTAACCGAAGACGCTGGTGAGGACGGCGGAGCGCACCACCGGGTGGTACTCCCAGCGGTTGAAGACATAGACCAGGATGGCCGTGGCGTAGCCGCCGCAACCCAGAGCGGTGCCTATCAGGACATCGTAGGTGATCCAGAGACCCCAGGGGTACCCGTCGCTCAGGTTGGTGACCGCGCCCAAGCCAGCCACGTAGCGGTAGAGGATGAGGACGACCGCCACAACGGCCAGGGCCGCCAGAACCAGGAAGGGCTTGGTTACGACTTTGGTGTTCAGCTTAAGGCTTTCGTCAGCCATAGTGCCCTCCGTTCAGGGTAAATCCTGGTTGGTGGTGTTTTTGTAGACCAGGTAAAAGAGGCCGCCGAGAAGGATGTAGGGGACAACCATGCCCTTATAGAGGGTATGATAGAGGGTCTCGGAGTGGCTGGCGGTGGATTCAGGCGGCAACTGCGGCAGGCCCAATTTGTTGAAGGGGACGTTGGCCAGCATGAGGACCTGGCTGCCGCCGCCTTCCTGCGCCCCATAGATGTGATTGATATAGGGCGTCACCTTACGCTGGGTTTTGTCGGTGGAATCGACCCGGCGTAAGGGGAAATCGGCCATCTGCCCCGTGGTCAAAGACAGCCGCCGTTTGGCTTCTTTCAGGAGATCCTGAACGTTGCCGTAGATAGAGGCGCCAGTGGGGCAGAACTCGCAGCAGGCCGCATAGCTGCCCTGGGCGATGCGATGGGAGCAAAGCTGGCACTTTTGGATCTGGGGAAAGGCCTTGTCCCACTCAAATTTGGGCACATTGTAAGGGCAAGCCACCTGACAGTACCGGCAACCGATACAGACATCTTTGTTATACTTGACGGCTCCGGTGTTCGGATCTTTGGTGAGCGCTCCCACCGGGCAGGCGGAAGTGCAGGAGGGATCGACGCAGTGCATGCAGAAGTTCCGGACGAAGGAGAAGCCGTTAACCTCCTGGTCTTTGACTTGGCCTGTGCCGTTGGTGTAAAGTTTAATGATGTTGTAGGTCTTGGCGGACAGGTCTATGGGATCGTCCCAGACGCTGTCGGGGTGGTAGTGGTCAGGAGGCAGATGATTGTGTTCTTTGCAGGCCGCCATGCAAGCCTTGCAGCCAATACAGAGGGTGGCGTCGTAAAGAACACCCATGGCCTCGGGGAGTCGGGGTACGGGCTCCCGGGCCTGGACCGGCACCGGGCTGAGACTGGACGCCAGCACCAGGCTCCCACTGGCGGAAACCTTGAGGAAATCTCTTCGGCTGATTTCCATAGTTTAATCCTTCTTGGTCTCGACGCCGGGGTCCGATTTTTCTTTGCCCAGTTTCATGGCGGTAACTGCGCCGGCGCCCACCGCCAAGCCGGCCAAACCGGCGGCCAGGCCCACGGCTGCGGTACTAACGCCATGGCCCTCTGGGGGGGAAATGGGAGCATAAGCCGTCGACGGGGTTAGACAGAGGGCGCCACCCCCGGCCCGGGGCTTGCCCTCATCTCCCTGAAAGGTCACACCCGCCGGGGTGAAATACGCCAAGCTGGCCTGTTCAGGTATGGGCTTGGTAAAGCCCACGCCTTTTTCGGAGCAGCCGAAGCAGGGGCAGCCGGTGCCCACCGGCCAACTCCGGGGACCGACGTCGCCGAAGAGTTGCTCGGGGCAGTTGTTATAGGTCTCCGGCCCCTTGCAGCCGAGCCTGTAAAGGCACCAACCCCGGCGATGGCCGTCGTCGCCGAACTCCAGGGCAAAGCGGCCGGCGTCGAAATGGGCCCGGCGCTCGCAGCCCTCGTGAATTAGGCGGCGGTAGGCAAATTTGGGCCGGGCCTTATCGTCCAGCTCGGGCAGTTTTTTGAAAGTCAAGACATAGAGCACGGTGGACAGGAAATTATAAGGGTTGGGCGGGCAGCCCGGGATATTGATCACCGTAGATTTGCCCCCCAGGGCCTCGGCCGTGCCCACGGCCCCGGTGGGGTTGGGAGAGGCCGAAGGGATGCCGCCCCAGGAGGAGCAGGAGCCGAAGGCGATCACCGCCATGGCCTGGGGGGCGGTCTCTCTCAAGATGTCCAGCACCGGCCGGCCGGCGATCTGGCAGTAGATGCCGCCGTCCTTCATGGGGATGGCGCCTTCCGTCACCAGGATGAACTTACCCTTGTTTTCCGCAATGGATTTCGCCCTGGCTTCTTCCGCCTGGTGGCCCGCAGGAGTGCTCAGCGTCTCGTGATAATCGAGGGAGATGAGATCGAGAATCAGAGTTTCCACCGTGGGATGGGTGGAACGGAGCAGGCCTTCGGAGCAGCCGGTGCATTCCTGGCCCGAGAGCCAGATTACCGGCGGCCGCTTGAGGTTGGCCACGGCTTCAGCGATTTTTGCTCCCATGCCCAAGGGCAGTCCCATGCTGGCTGCCGCTAAGGTGCAAAATTTTAAGAAATCCCGGCGGGAGACCATGCCAAATTGCCTGGAAAGAAAATTATGGTCCTGTTCCTTCATACAACCTCCAGCGTCTCATATCATTATAGGAACCAATCGCGTTTTCACATTTAGCACCAATCCTACAAGTTTTCTAATAAATAATTATCTGGTGGAATTTTTTATTTAGTTCATCCTTGAGACAAATAAAAAGGGTTAGGCCGATTGACCTAACCCCTTGATTTCATTTGGCGTCCCCAACCGGATTTGAACCGGTGTCGCCGGCGTGAAAGGCCGGTGTCCTGGACCAGGCTAGACGATGGGGACGCG
>JBGPBR010000186.1:0-4800 GCA_041481325.1 Desulfobaccia bacterium | reverse complement strand
TCGTCAGCTGCATCCTGGATATCTACCAGGGATTGGGGGCCCGGGTCCTGCTCATGGCCCCCACCGGGCGGGCCGCCAAACGCCTGAGCGAAACCACCGGGGCCCAGGCCACCACCATCCACCGGGCCCTGGAATTCTCCCCCCAGGCCGGCGGCTTCCGCAAAAACGCCGCCGAACCCCTGAAGGCCGACCTGGTGGTGGTGGACGAGACCTCCATGGTGGACACGTATTTGATGTACCACCTGCTGCGGGCGGTGCCGCCCCAGGCCCGGCTGGTCCTGGTGGGGGACGCCCACCAGCTGCCGGCGGTGGGCCCGGGCAACGTCCTCAAGGACTTGATGGACTCAGGGGTCATCAAGGTGGTGCGCCTCACCCAGATCTACCGCCAGGCCCAGGAAAGCCTCATCGTGGTCAACGCCCACCGCATCAACCAGGGGGAATTTCCCGTCCTGCCGGGGAAGTTCAGCCCCGGGGCGGACTTCGTCTTTCTGGAGTTTGAAGACCCCGTGGCCCTCAAGGCCAGCCTGCTGGACCTGGTGTCCCGGGAGCTTCCCCGGCGTTACGGCCTCGACCCCTGGCGCGACCTCCAGGTCATCACCCCCATGCACCGGGGCCCGGTGGGCGTCCAGACCCTGAACCTGGAGCTGCAAAACCGCCTCAACCCCACCAGCCCGCGTTGGTCCTGGGGGGGCCGGGTCTACCGCGGCCGGGACAAGGTCATGCAGCTCCGGAACAACTATTACAAGGAAGTGTTCAACGGCGATATCGGCCAGGTTTGCGGGTTTCTCCCCATAACCGGCCAGTTGCAGGTGGATTTCGACGGCCGGGTGGTCACCTACGACGCCGGGGAGCGGGAGGAACTCACCCTGGCCTACGCGGTGACGGTGCACAAGGCCCAGGGCAGTGAATTCCCCGGGGTGCTGCTGGTGCTCACCACCCACCATTACATGATGCTGCAGCGCAACCTGCTGTACACCGCCATCACCCGGGGCCGGCGCCTGGTGGTGGTCCTGGGCAGCAAGCGGGCTCTGGCCATGGCCATTAAGAACGACCGGCCCGTCCGGCGCTACACTTACCTGGCCCCCCGCCTCAAGGAGGCCCTGGGCCCGACTAAGAGTGGAAAAACTCTTGACATTTCCTAGCCTCAAGGGCACAATAATTTTAAAGAATTAGGGGGGCGCGTTGGTAACCGATCTTTTCTCCGTACTGGAACAAAAACTCGAGAAAGTCTTGGGACAAATCGCCAGTCTGAAGGAGGCCAACCGCGCCTTGCAAAAAAACCTGGCCGAAAAGGACCAAGTCATCAAAGAAGCCGAAGCCGCCCTGGAGAAGGTTTCCCGGGAGCGGGAGGTGGTACGGCAGCGGATTGACAAGATCCTGAATCGGCTGGAAATCTTAGATACAGGAGAATCGGCATAAAACCGGACCAGGGCCAAGCACCGGTGACCGTGGAAATTTTGGGGCGCGCTTTTCTCCTGAGGGGTTCCTTCACCCAGGAAAGCCTGCAAAATGTGGTGCAACTGGTGGATGAACAACTCCGGGAACTGCAACGGGCTTTCCCCGCCAGTCCCTTGAGCGACCTGGCCATTTTGGCCGCACTTAACCTGGCATACGAATGCCTGGAAAGCAAGGAGGATTACCAGCAACTCCAAGCCGAAGTGGAGCAGCGTTCCAGACATCTGCTCGAGATGCTGGAAACGCAAGAGGCACATTCTCCCCCTGGCCCCTGAGGTGATTCGGGGAGCGCTAAGCGAGCTTGCCGGCGCACCGGCTTCCAGAGGGAAACGGCATGGGGTAAGTGGCAGAGGGGAATAAATTAATTATACTATTCCGGGCGGAATTCAATCGACGCACCGGTCAGAAATATTGACCCGTGGAGCAGGTACCTAATCGCGGCTCTCCGAAGTTTCTGAGAGCTTGATTACCTCGAGGAGGAAGTGGTAACTAATTACCAGTAAAGCGCAGCCCAGACCCTCGAGTTAGGTAATTTTGTAAACTAATGGGTTTAAAGCTGAGACGGTCTCAGCTTCATCCTTGCATCCTTTTCCGCCCGATTTATCCCCCCAGCGGCCAAAAGCCGTGTCTGCTGTTCGCTTCCACTTTGCCTTCAGGCTGTGCTAGCTGGTCCGGTGTAGTCGCACCGGTGGTGCGCCCCGCCGTGGCCGTAGACATATAAGCTTAAGGAAAATCAAATGGATATGGCAAAATTCATCATGATGGATTTCCTCACCATTGTCGTCGGGTTTTTTGCAGGTTATTTCTACCGCCGCTATGTGACGGACCGGAACCAGCAGTCCATGGAGGCCCTGGGGAAAAAGATCCTGGATGAAGCCCGCAAGGAAGCGGAAACCATCAAGAAAGAAGCCAAGCTGCAGGCCAAGGACCAGCTTCTCCAGATGAAAACGGATTTCGAGAAGGAGACCTAGGACCGGCGCCAAGAAATCAACCAACTGGAACGGCGCTTGCTCCAGCGGGAAGAAAACCTGGAAAAGAAAGGGGCTCTGCTGGACGAACGCGATACCGAACTCCTCAAGAAACACAAGCTGGTGGCCCAGCATGAGGAGGATTTAAAGACCCAGGCCGAGCGCTACCTGCAACTGGTGGCAGAACAAAACGCCCGCCTGGAGAAGTTGGCCGGGATGAGCGCCATCGAGGCCAAGGAATTTCTGCTGCGGACCATGGAACGGGAAATTCGCGGCGACGCCGCCCGGATGGTGAAGCTCATCGAAACCGAAGCCAGGGAGCACGCCGACCGCAAGGCCAAAGAAATCATCTCCCTGGCCATCAAGCGGTATGCCTCCGACTACGTGGCGGAGCAGACCGTGTCGGTGGTGCCGCTGCCCAACGAGGAAATGAAGGGCCGCATTATCGGGCGGGTAGGCCGCAACATCAGGGCCCTGGAGGCCGCCACCGGGGTGGACATCATCATCGACGACACTCCCGAGGCCGTGATCCTGAGCGCCTTTAATCCGGTGCGCCGGGAAGTGGCCCGCCGCAGCCTGGACCGCCTCATCTCTGACGGCCGCATCCACCCCGGCCGCATCGAAGAGATCGTGGAGAAGGTCACCCAGGAGCTGGAAGTGAACATCCGGGAGGCCGGCGAGGACGCGGCCTTCGACGCCGGGGTCCACGGGCTGCACCCGGAGCTGATCAAGCTCCTGGGCAAACTGAAGTTCCGCACCAGCTACGCCCAGAACGTCTTGCAGCACTCGGTGGAGGTCTGCTACCTTTCCGGCATCATGGCCGCGGAGCTGGGTCTTAACGTCAAGCACGCCAAGCGGGCCGGGCTGCTGCACGACATCGGCAAGGCGGTGGACCAGGAAGCCGAAGGGGTGCACGCCCTTATCGGCGCGGACCTGGCCAAACGTTACGGCGAGTCTCCCAAGGTGGTGCACGCGGTGGCGGCGCACCACGAGGACGTGCCCCCGGAGAATGTCCTGGCGGTCCTGGTGCAGGCCGCGGACACCCTGTCCGGCGCCCGCCCCGGCGCCCGGCGGGAGATGATGGAAACCTACGTCAAGCGGCTGGAAGACCTGGAAAGAGTGGCCCTGTCTTTCGGGGGCATCAGCAAGTCCTACGCCATTCAGGCCGGGCGGGAAATCCGGCTCATCGTGGAGAGCGAGCGGGTCAACGACGAAGAAGCCGCCCTCTTGAGCCGGGAAGTGGCCAAAAAGATCGAGCAGGACCTCACCTATCCGGGCCAGATCAAGGTCACCGTCATCCGGGAGACCCGGTCGGTGGAGTACGCCCGGTAGGGCTCCCGCTCCCATGAATATCCTATTTATCGGAGATATCGTCGGCGCCCCAGGCCGGCGCGCCGTGGAGGAACTCCTGCCCAGGCTGGTGGACCGCCATTTCGTCGACCTGGTGGTGGCCAACGGCGAAAACGCCTCGGGCGGCATCGGCATCACCCCCCAGGTGGCGGACCAGCTTCTGGGCTGGGGGATCGACCTTCTCACCAGCGGCAACCACATCTGGAAACACAAGGAGATCCTGCCCTACCTGGAGGAGACGGACCGTTTGCTCCGGCCCGCCAATTATCCGCCGGAGACGCCGGGCCGGGGCTTTGCGGTGGTGGAGACCGCGGCCGGGGAACGGGCCGCGGTGGTCAACCTGGAAGGCCGGGTCTTCATGAGCCCCCTGGAGTGCCCCTTCCGCACCGCGGAGCACATCCTGGCGGCGCTACCCAAGGAAATCAAGGTTATCCTGGTGGACATGCACGCCGAAGCCACCAGCGAGAAACAGGCCATGGGCTGGTTCCTGGACGGCCGGGTGAGCGCGGTCTTGGGGACGCACACCCACGTGCAGACCGCGGATGAACGGGTCTTGCCGGGAGGAACCGGCTACATCAGCGACGTGGGCATGACCGGCCCGGTGGACTCGGTCATCGGCATGAAAAAGGAGATCATCCTGGAGCGTTTCTGGAGCCAGCGCCCCCAGCCTTTCAAGGTTGCCGCCCAGAACATTCAGCTCCAGGGATTGCTGCTGAAGATCGATCCCCAGGGGCGCTGCCGGGAAGTTACCCGCATCCTTCAACCCTTGAAGTCCTGAGGGAGCCGCCCCGAATTTTACTTAACAAAACCGCCGGTCCTTTGGTCATAGAATCATAAGGGCAAGGGCGTTGCGCCGGTGCCTGCCTCGGGCACCTGGGGCCATTGATTATTATCCCATTTCCGGTTTTTTGTGGCGATTCGGAGGCGCCGGCCCATCGCCTAACCTGGCAAGGTTTTATCTCCATGGGAGGTTGGCAGAGCTGAAAACTTAAGGAGGGGCGTGGTAAAGACCGGCGCTTGAGTTTTG
>JBGPBR010000185.1:0-4812 GCA_041481325.1 Desulfobaccia bacterium | reverse complement strand
GTTGGGGCATGGTTGGGTTCTGGGTTCTGGGTTCTGGGTTCTCGTTTTCGGGTTTTACTCTTTAGTCCAAGGCCAGGCTTATCAACCTAACCCTTACAAAAAACCAAAAACGAAAAACCAAAAACGGTCATTTCAACGGTTTGGCTTCGTCAATGAGCATAATGGGGATGTCGTCCTTGATTTCGTAAAGCAGCCGGCACTTCTCGCAGATGAGGCCGTCGCCCTGGTCGGTGAGTCTGAGGTCGCCCTTGCACTTGGGGCAGGCCAGGATGTCGAGCAAGTCCTTGCTGATAGCCATGGTTCCTCCAACTATACTGAGTTGCGTTCAAAGACTATCTGGGTAGCCGCAGGCTTTAGCGTGAACCCCCAAATCCCCCTAAATCCCCCTTTTTCAAAGGGGGACTGTTTAAACCCCCCTTTAATAAAGGGGGGTAGGGGGGATTTTTTCATCCTCGGGGGTGAGACATTTGTGGTTCATGAATGTTTAGCGTGAAAGTCCCTGTAGGGGCGGGTTTTAAACCCGCCCCTACCCAAAGCTTTCATTTTCGGGGATGCCCCCAAAATTGGCATGACCGTTTAGCCTGCGCCGCCCCGGCGAGACGCCCGTGCCGCCAGAAAAAGTTTTTATGCGCAGCGGCACCGGTGGGCCGTGCCCTCCCTACATATGTCTTGATCTTCCTTTAATTTCCCCCCTTTTTTAAAGGGGGGGCCAGGGGGGGGATTATAATTCGGCTCCCCTGCGAAAATAAGCACTTTTCCAGAGGTCTCATATTATCAGTTAATTCGGCGTTCTGGACAAGATTTTCTCAGCCGCGGCGGCCACCGTCTCCACCGGCAGATCGGTGAGGCAGCGGGGCTCCGGGCAGCGCCGTTTGAAGCAGGGGCTGCACGGGAGGTTCAGGCGCAGGATTTCGTGCCCGGTCCCGAAAGGCCCGGTGCGCCAGGGGGCGGTGGGGCCGAAGAGGGCCGCCACCGGGGTGCCCAGGGCCGCGGCCAGGTGCATGGCGCCGGTGTCGGTGGTCACCATCAGCCGGGCGGCTCGGAGCACCCCGGCCAGCTCCGCCAGGGAGGTGCGGCCCACCAGATCGACGGGGGGCTCGGCCAGGAGGGCGAAGATGGGGGCCGCCAACTCCCGGTCGCCGGGGCCGCCGGTGACGGCCACCTGGAAGCCCCGGGCCCGCAGCCGGGAGGCCAGCCCGGCCCAATTGGCCGCAGGCCATAATTTGCTCTGCCAACGGGCCCCGGGGTGGAGGACCACCAGGGGGTGGCGGCCCGCGTCGGGGACCAGGCGGCGCAGGTCGGTGGGGAGGTTCAGACCGAGGCGAAAGCGGGGCCGGGCCGGGGGGGCGGCGTCCGGCGCCCCCAGGTAGCGGGCCAGGTTGAGATAGCGCCATACCGCGTGGGCGTCCGGGTCAAAGGGCGGCACCCGTTCCGTCAGGGCCAGGTAGCTCAACTCCCGGGTCTGATCGTAGCCCACCTTGCGGGGGCTGCGGGCCAGCCGGACCCAAATCGCGCTCTTGAGCAGCCCTTGCAGGTCCACCACCAGGTCGAAGGCGCGGGAGCGCAGGCGGGCCAGGAGCTCTCGCAAATTGGCGGGATTGGCCCCGGTGAGGAGCTGGCCGGGCTTGAGGCGCGGCGCCACCCAGACTTCGTTCAGGGCCGGGTGGCCGGCGAGCAAGGGGGCGTAAGCCGCCTCCACCAGCCAGGTGATCTGCCCCTGGGGAAAGGCGCGCCGCAGGGCCTCCAGGGTGGGGAGCGCATGGAGCACGTCTCCGAAGGAGCTGAGCTTGACCAGTAAGATGCGGGGGTGGTCGGAATTGTGCCGGTTATTCATGCGTGGCCGCTTAAGGATATGCTTATTTTTAAGAACTGCCCAAGTAGAGCTTGGGCTGAAATTTACGGTCCCAAGCTGGAGCTTGGGAACGAGAGGAGGATGGTGGGCCGTGCCCACCCTACCTTATTAATTTCCGGTGGCAATCAAGCCGGTGGCCCAGGCGTCTCGCCGGTGCCGGCGCAGGCGAAAGCCTGCGGCTACCACTTTATTAGAGGCTGTCTTCCGGTTATCTAGGCCTTTGCCAAATCCGCCAGGATCCAGGCCGCGGCGTCCATGAGGTCCTCGGCCACGTAGGCGGGGGCCGCGGGGCCGGTGTCCCCCAGGTACTCATACTCCCCCCGGCCGTAGCCGGTGAGGGTCAGGATGCCTTTGATGCCGGCGTTGGCCGCGGTTTCCACGTCCCGGTAGCGGTCCCCCACCAGGTAGGAGCGAGTCAGATCCAGGTCCAGCTCCCGGGCGGCCTGGAGGAGGAGGGCGGGCTTGGGTTTGCGGCAGGGGCAGTTGTCGTCCGGCCCGTGAAGGCAGGCGTAGATGCCGTCCAGACGGGCGCCGCCCTGGGCCAGCTCCGCTTCCAGACAGCGGTGCACCGCCGCCACCAGCGCCGCTGGGAAATAACCCCGGGCCGCGCCCGACTGGTTGGTGACCAGCACCACCGCCAGCCCGGATTCATTAAGGATTCGGATGGCCTCCACTACCCCGGGGAGCAGCTTAAAGCGGCTCAGGTGGTTGATGTAGCCCATCTCTTCGTTGATGGTGCCGTCCCGGTCCAGGAAAACCGCGGGCCTGCTCATAATCACGCCGCCAGCCAGGGCCGGGCCGCGGCCAGCACCTCGGCCAGGGTGACCGCTTCCAGGCAGGGATACCCCAGATCGCAAGTCCGTTTGAAACAAGGGCTGCAATCCAGGGGGTGGTGCAGTATCTTGGCCCGGGCGGAGAAAGGCCCGGTGGCCCCGGGATCGGTGGAGCCGAAGATGGCCACCAGGGGGACCTGCAGGGCCGCGGCCGCGTGCATCAGGCCCGAGTCGTTGGTGACCAGGAGCCGGAGGCGGCTCAAGAGCGCCAGGGCCTGCCTCAGGTCGGTGCGCCCCACCAGGTCCAGGACGGGGGCCGCCAGCAATTGTTTGATGCGGTCCGCCACCGGCCGCTCTTCGGGTCCCCCCAGGAGCACCAGGCGGGCGTCATATTGCCGGTGCAATTCCTCCCCCAGGGCCGCCACCCGCTCCGGGGGCCAGCGTTTGGCCGGACCGTAGGCCGCGCCCGGGCTTAACCCCACCCAGGGGCCGGAACCGTGGAGGGGGGCCGCGGCCAGCAGGTCCAGAGCCGCGGTGAGCTCGGCGGTCGTAAGACGCAGGGCCGGCGGCCTGAAGGTGGAAAACTCCCCCAAGGCCGTGAGCAGGCCCAGGTAATAATAGACGGTGTGCAAGCCCGCCAGGTGCCGCCTGCCGTTCACCGCCACATTGAGGAACGGGCGCCGGGCGTCGGCGCTGTAGCCCACCCGCAGCGGCACCCCCACCAGCCACAGCCCCAGGGCCGACTCCAGGGAGTTGGGCAAGGCCAGGGCCAGGTCGAAGCGGCCCCGAAGACCCCAGAGGACCTGCCACTTCCCTCGGCCGTAGGGATAGACCACGACTTCCGACACCCCGGGCTGGCTCTGGAACAGGGCGGCTACCCGCCGGGCCGCCAGCACCGTGAGCTCAGACCGGGGGAAGAGGCGCCTGAGGGCGCCCAGGACGGGCAGGCTCATGACCGCATCGCCCACCCAGTTGGGGGAGCGCACCAGGATGCGCCGCACCCCGGCAGGGTGGCCGGCAAACTTCCCCGCGGTCTGGATCTTCTGGAACCGCTGGCGCACCTCCAGAGGCAAAATCTGTTCCTGGGGATCAAGGAAGTCGGTCATTGAGATTTTGTTCTGCACCCCTCACCCGGACCTTCTCCCCTCAAGGGGAGAGGGAACACCAGGAAGGATCTCTTGAGCCTCTTGCAAAAGTCTATTTGAAGCAAATTTTTATTCAGGTGCTCCCCAAGCATCCGGTGGCACAGGCTTTCCAGCCTGCGCGTGCACAGGCGGGACGCCTGTGCCACCAATTGATTGCGAATCGGTATGAGAATCTTTAAAAACTGATTAATTTGATTAAGTTATCATATTATTGCGGGCCTGCCCAGCCTGTGGCGAGGAAAAATTCGGGTGCCCAGCCGCACCCGGCGAGTATTAGGGGAAAAGTTCCAGGAGGCGGAGCGCTTCGGGGATGCGGGCCTCCACTTCCAGCACCCAGAGGGGGAGCTCCCCGGGCCACCGCTCCCCCAGCCGGGCCCAGTCTTTGCCGGTGGTGATGAGGGCGGCGGCCTGCCGCGCCCGGGCTTCCCGGATCAACTCCTGCAAGTCCGCGGGGCTGAAGGGGTGGTGGTCGGGGAAGGCCCGGAAGCCTCTGAGGTTGACCCCCAGCTCGCCTAAGGTGCGGGCCAAGACCTCGGGCCGGGCCAACCCGGCGAAGGCGTACAGCGGCATGCCGGCCAGGGCCTCGGGCGGCGCCGCTTCGCCCCCCGCCGCCTGGCGGGCCGCGGCCGCCGCGATGGCGGCGGTGAGCACCATTTTATCCGGGAACGCTGCCTTCAGGTCAGCCAGGGCCCGGTCATGGCCCCCGGCTTCAAACCGGGTCAGGATGAGGACCTGGGCCGCGGCCAGGGCTGAGAGCGGCTCCCGCAGGGGGCCCCGGGGCAGGAGGCGGCCGTTCCCGAAAGGCGAGCCCGCGTCCAAAAGGACGATATCCAGGTCCCGGTGCAGTTGGAAATGCTGGAAGCCGTCGTCCAGCAGGAACAGGTCCGGCTTGAAATCCCGCCAGGCGGCCATCCCCGCCTCGTGGCGGCAGGCCCCGGTGTAAACCGCGGCGCCGGGGAGGGCCCGGGCCAGCCAGTAGGCTTCTTCCCCCACTGCCGGCGGCCTGGCGTAGATGGTTGCCCCGTCGGAGACCCGGGTGACG
>JBGPBR010000184.1:0-4817 GCA_041481325.1 Desulfobaccia bacterium | reverse complement strand
TTTCTACGTGGCCGGGGCCGGCGTCAGCGGTGAACTCATCATCGGCAATAATGTGAACATTGCCATGCAGGTCTTCGTAGCCCTGGGCGGACATGAGTTGGACCCCCGGAAAAACTTTGAATTTTTCAATGCCCCGGTGGTGGTGGAAGATCATGCCGTGATTTATGCCCGGGCCATCCTGGTGGGCTGCCGCATCGGCCGGGGCGCGGTAGTCCTGCCCGGCGCCGTGGTGCAGAAGGATGTACCGCCGTTCACTATTGTGGGGGGCGTGCCGGCCAAACCCATAGGCAAACGCGAGCCCCCCATCGATCCGCAATTCCGCTTGAAGTGGCATTGGCGGTTTCACTAACATGCTGACTTAAGAAATGAGACTGGTGCAGTGACTAAACCTGGTAGTGCTAAGGCCGGAATCGGACGAGGTGGGGGGGGGCTCTGGCTAGGCCCTCTGCTGGGCCTAATGGGTGCGGTCCTCATCTTCCTCCTCGTGGGTGCGGGCCCGAAGTGGGCTCTGCTATTCATCCTGGTGGTGGGTTCGGGAGCAGCCTTGTGCTTTTTGGCCCTCAAAGGACTGATCCGGCCCGTGCTCCTCATGGGGCTGGGCTTCTCGTTAATCATTAATCCCCACAAATCCTTCGGTCCTCTTGAACTTCTCAACTTCGGGGGGGTTCAGGGCTTCTTCATTAGCCTCACCGACCTCACTGTGATTTGCTTGATAGTTGCCCTCGCCGGAGGTCGGGTCAAGCGGGCTGACCTTACGAGACCGCCCATGGCCCTGCTCCTGGCCCTGGGCCTCTATCTAGTCACCATGGTCCTTTCCCTGGCCAACGCCGACAATCAGGTCCTGGCGGCGGCCCAAATATTCTTTGAAGTAAAGTGCATCCTCCTTTTCCTGATCATCGGCTTCTGGGTGGCCGCGGACCGCGACGAGGCTCTGAAGTTTACCATCCCCATACTCATGGGCTTGGTGGTGGGAATATTGCTGGAGACTGGCATCGCGGTCTTGGAGTATCAGGACTGGCTGCCTGCCGATTTCTCCATCTTGGGCGTCCAGGCCGGCGGTTATATGGAGACCCTGGGCCAGTTCGCCACCAGAAGGGTGGGCGGAACTTTCCGGCATCCCAACTACTTGGCGGTGCCCATGGCGGTCTTGATCCCAGTTAACGCAGCCGCGTTCCTGGCCTTTAAGGGTGGGAGGCGGGTTTTCTTCGGGTTAGGCCTCCTGGCGCAGATCACCACCCTGATCCTAACCCTGTCCCGGGCGGGTTTGATGGCGGCAGTGATTGCCAGCCTGATATTTATCCTCCTGATCGTGCGCCACCGTTTGGGGCGGCAGGTCTTGAAGCGCAACCTGGCGGTCATCATGGTCCTCGCCCTGGCGCTGGCCGCAGTTACGAGCTTTTATTCCGGGTCTATTGCTCGCAAGTTCTTCGAATCCGACCCCATGAACCTGGCAAGCCGAATGGAATTGAACAAGATGGCCCTGGAAATGATTGGCGCCCATCCTCTTATCGGAGTCGGCGTTAACAATCACACCCTTGTCGGCCGGGAGTTCAGCTTCTTTGACTATTATGAGGCTGCGTTTGGCCTCCCCCCGGTAGTTCATAATGTTTATCTGCTCATCGCTTCGGAAATCGGCATCCCCGGGCTGATGGCCTTCCTCTTTTTTCTCTTCCTGCTCTTTCGCCAGTCGTGGCGAGGTCTCCAGGCCGACGGCGACGAAGTTAACGCCCTCCTCTTGTTGGGATTTGCCTCAGGGCTGATGGGCTATCTGGTGGCCGAGGTTTGGGGCGCCAGCTTGCGGAAGGTGGAGATTGCCTACCTCTTCTGGTGGCAGGCCGCGACGGTGATGCTCTTATCTCTACCATCCCGGGCCGGGGGAACAATCCCTGATAATGCTTCCGGGGGATAAAGCATTGTCCGACCGAACCAGGCCGCCCGGCAGCATTGCCGCCATGGGTTTGGGGCTTCTGGTTTCCAGGCTCGCCCAACCCCTCATGTCCTTTGCCCTGTTTGCCCTGGTCGCCCGGTTTCTCTCCCTGGCCGAAGTGGGGATCTATGTCCTGCTGATGGGGCTTTTGTTTATCTTCCAGGCCGGGGCCACCCTGGGTCTCAGTCCCCTGATAATCCGGGAAGTGGCTCTGGATAGCGCTGCCATCGGTTCCTGGCTGGGAGCCGCGGTCATGATCCTGATCCCCGCGGCCTTGATCAACTGGCTGCTGTTGCCAATTTGCCTTTGGGCCATGGGCCATCAGGACTTGGCCCTGCTGGGGGGACTTATCCTGGGCGGCTCCATCCCCTTTGCCGCCGGGATTCAGATAGCCGAAGCCATTTTCCTGGCCAGCGGCCGGGCTGTAGCCATAACTATCGAAAACGTGGTGGAAAATGCCTTTCGCGTCGTCCTGAGCCTGGTCCTCCTCCTCCAGGGCTACGGCCTGCTGGCATTGCTTCTGGCCCACGTGGCTTCCCGGGTCCTGGGATTTTGCCTGTCCCTGCTGCTCCTGCAGCCCCTGGTGGGCCAAGGCCGTTTGGCATGGGATTGGAGTCGCAGCCGGGTCTTGCTGGCCGGCGTGTCCACTTTCGGGCTCATGACTGTAGCGGCCATGATTTGCTTTCGCCTGGATGTGATCCTGCTTTCGGTTATGCGCAGCGAAACCGAGGTCGGCCTTTACGGCGCCGCCTACCGCTTACTGGCCCTGGCCTTTCTCCTGCCTGAAAGCCTGGTGGGCGCTATGTTCCCGGTACTTTCCCGCCAGTTGACCGGGCGGCGGCAGGAAGCCCGGGATCTGGTAGCCATCGGGGTTCGGCTTATTTTGACGGTGGAACTCCCCCTGTGCCTGGCGGTGGCCGCGCTGGCTGGGTGGCTGGTCCCCCTGCTTTTCAGTTCCGCTTTTCAGGATGCCTCCCTGCTGCTGGTAGTCCTCATCTTCACCCTGTTGCCTCACAGTCTGAACGGCCTGCTGGGTTTTGTCCTGCAAGCGGACCGTCAGGAAAAGACGGCTCTCGGACTTGTCCTGGTGGCCCTGGGAACCAACCTGGTCCTGGATATCTGCCTTATACGCTGGCTGGGTACGATGGGCGCGGCCTGGGGCACCTTGCTCAGTTTCTCTATCGCCGCCGGATTGCATCTTTGGGTAGTGAACCGCCGGGTATTTCACCTGAACCTGCTCCGGCCCTTAATGCCTTTGCTGGCTGCCGGTCTGACCGGCTTGGCGGTGTTCTGTTGGCCCCCGGCGGGGGGCTCTTTGAGTCTCGCCGCCCCGGTGGTCTGTTTCCTGACCCTGGCGCTTCTTGGGGGCCTGTCCAGGACCTGGCTGGAACGCGCCTGGTCCTTCATCGGGCCCCGGAGAAATTAAGGTGCGAATTCTCATAGTCAGCCCGGTTTTCCCCTGGCCCCTGACCACCGGCACCAAGGTAAGGTTGTATAATCTTATTAAAGAATTGCGTGCCAGGGGACACCAGATCGGCTTGGCTGCCATGATTCACCACGATGAACTGCCAGAGGTGGCCCACCTCCGGGACTGGTTTACTGACCTGGTCCTGGTACCCATCCGCCGGCCGGGGGACAGTCCCCGCCTGGTCCGGGAACCGGATGAGAAGTTCCTGACCCGGGCTCTGATGGTGGCGTTCCTGTGGCTCCGGGGGTCGCCTCTCCAGGTGGCTCTTATGTACCAACCACGGCTGCGGGCCGCCATCGCCCGTCTGTTGCCGGTCTATGAGCGCGTCCTGGTGGAATTCTTCTTTATGGTAATCAATTTGCCCACCTCGGCCTTCGGTCCGGAGCGCCACAAACTAATGCTGGTGGAACACGACCTCACCTTCATGGTCCAAAGGCGGCGTTACCAGGTGGCCCGGAACTGGCGCCGGCTTTTCCTCTGGTTCAACTTTGTCCGCTACTATAGGGCCGAGGTCACCGCCCTGCGGCGGTTTGCCCGAGTGGCAGTCATGTCCGACCGGGACCGGGAGATAGTGCTGGGCTTGGCCCCGGCCGGGAAAATCGCGGTGATCCCTAACGGCGTGGACCTGGAGCGGTATGTCTTCCAGGCGCCCGTAAGCCGGGAGGGTGCCCCGAAATTATTGTTCGTCGGAGGTTTGACCCACCAGCCCAATTTTGACGCCCTCCGCCACTTCATCGGCGATTTGCTGCCGTCGTTAGAGCAGCGGTTTCCGGGCTTGAGCCTGACGGTGGTCGGAGATGCCGCTGGCTCTGGGGCATTGGCCGGACTACCGGGGTGGGGATACACCCGATTTGCCGGCCCGGTCCCTGAGTTGACGCCCTATTTCAGAGAGAGCACCGCCCTCATCGTCCCCCTGCGCATCGCCGGAGGCACCCGGCTGAAGATTGTGGAGGCCATGGCCGCGGGCCTGCCGGTCATCTCCTCTGCCGTGGGGGCCGAAGGTCTGGAGGTGGAACCCGGCAAACAGCTGTTGCTGGCGGAAACTCCCGAGGATTATCTCGCGGCCCTGGACCGCCTGGTGAATGAACCGGGTCTGGCGGTGCAGCAGGCTGCCGCGGCCCGCCGCCTATGCGAAGACCGGTACGACTGGCGAGCCATCGCGGCCGGCTTGGAAAAAGAGTTATTGACTGACGGAGGCGAAGCCGGTGCCCGTTAGCGGTAACTTCAACCTGGCGCCGTGGCTGGACTATCATTTCGGTCAGGCCACGGCCCGGCAGCGACTCAACACCTGGCGGAGTTTGGTGGCCGGCAGATTCAACTTGCCCAGGCACTGCCCCAGCCCCTGGATGCTGCAAGTTGAGGTCACCAACCGCTGCAACCTGACGTGCACATTTTGTTCCCGCTACTCCACCGCCATGAAGT
>JBGPBR010000183.1:0-4830 GCA_041481325.1 Desulfobaccia bacterium | reverse complement strand
TGGTGGAAGCCGCCGCCGAGACCATCGGGGCCAATCCCATGCTGGCCAAGGCCGCCGCCTTTTACCACGACATCGGCAAAATCAAGAAGCCGGCCTATTTCGTGGAAAACCAGGCGGGCGGGGATAACAAGCACGAAAAGCTGGCCCCCTCCATGAGCAGCCTCATCCTCATCGCCCATGTCAAGGACGGGGTGGACCTGGCCCGGAAGCAGCAGTTGGGAGACGCCATCACCGACATCATCCGCCAGCACCACGGCACCAACCAGATCAATTATTTTTACCACAAGGCCAAGTCCCAGGCGGCCAACCCCAACCAGGTGAACATTCAGGACTTTCGCTATCCGGGGCCCCGCCCCCAGACCAAGGAAGCGGGCCTGGTGCTCCTGGCGGACCAGGTGGAGGCGGCCTCCAAGACCCTGACGGACCCCACCCCGGCCCGCATCCAGGGCATGGTGCAGAAGATCATCAACAACGTCTTCGCGGACGGCCAACTGGACGAATGCGAACTCACCCTGAAGGACCTGCACCTCATCGCCAAGAGCTTCAATAAAATCCTGAGCGGCATCTTCCATCACCGGGTGCACTACCCCCAGCCCGCGGAAAAGAAAAAATCCAATGGCGATCCTGATAAACAACCGACAAAGAAAAACGGCTCTACGTCCGGAGAAAATCAAGAAAAAAGCCGGGAAGATCTTAAGCGTCTTGGGATGGTCTGAGGCCGAACTGAGCCTCACCCTGGTGGGTGACCGGGCCATGGCCCGCCTCAACCGGGAGACCTTCGGACGCCGGGGCCCCACCAACGTCATCGCCTTTCCGGTGGATGAGGTAATGGTTGGGGAAGGGGGCCAGGGGCCAGTGGCACAGGCGTCCCCGCCGGTGGAAGCCCCTGCCCCCTCCCCCATACCCCCACCCCCTTATGGTGGTTTAAAAGGCCCCGTTCCCATGCTGGGCGAGGTGGTGATTTCCGTGGAGACCACCGTCCGCCAGGCTCGAGAATCGGGCTGGCCCTGGCAGGAACTCTTAGACTTTTTCCTGATTCACGGGATATTGCATCTGTTGGGCTACGACCACAAGGACCCGGAAGCCGAGGCCCGCATGGACGCCAAGGCCTGGGACCTCATGGGCCTGCTCCACCCGAAGCTGAAGAATATATAGGGATAGGGAATTTGGGGGGAGGGCAGGGAGAGGGGTTGGGGGAGAGGGGTTGGGAGAGGGGGCAGGGGCATCTGCCCCTGGCCCCCTCTCCCAAAACAATTCTGCAACAAGAGGAACCGGCGTGCCGCGACTGGAAGTGAATGTGGATCATGTGGCCACCCTGCGCCAGGCCCGCCTCATCGACGAACCCGACCCGGTGACCGCCGCGGCCCTGGCGGAGTTGGCCGGCGCCGACGGCATCATCGTGCACCTTAGGGAAGACCGCCGCCATATCCAGGACCGGGACCTGCGGCTGCTCCGGGAAACCGTCAAGACCAGACTCAATCTGGAGATGGCTGCGACCCCGGAGATGCTGGGCATTGCCCGGGAAGTGCAGCCGGACCTGGTGACCCTGGTGCCGGAGAAGCGGCAGGAGCTTACCACCGAAGGCGGCCTGGAGGTGGCGGGCAATAAGGCCTTTCTTAAGGATTACGTGGGTGCCCTCAAAGGCGCGGGTCTCAGGGTTAGCCTCTTCGTGGACCCGCTGGCGGCCCAGATCGAGGCCGCCAAGGAAGTGGGGGCCGAGTGGGTGGAGCTGCACACCGGCACTTATGCCGACGCCCCTACCCGGGTCGAGGCCACCCGCCTCTTCCAGGAACTGCTCACTGCGGCCCGCCACGCCCGCAGCCTGGGCCTGAAGGTCAAATGCGGCCACGGCCTCAATTACCGGAACATCAAGCCCTTCCGGGGCCGGGAGGAGTTCGCCGAATACTCCATCGGCCACGCCATCATGGCCCGGGCCATCCTGGTGGGCCTGGAGCGGGCCGTCCGGGAGATGATCGAGTTGATCCGGGGGTAAATTCGGGGATAAATAGATGAATAGTGGCACCGGCGTCCCGCCGGTGCATCAGCAGCGAAGGTGGCTGCCTTCTTCTCGTTCCCAAGCTCCTGCTTGGGAACGCCGATTTTTATGAAGGCTCCTGCTTTCCCAAAAAGTTATCTTAATGAAAACGACCCTCATCGACCTGCACGTCCACTCCGCCGCCTCCGACGGCTCGTACCCGCCGGCGGAGGTGGTACGCTATGCCAAGGAGGGGGGCCTTACCGCCTTCGCCCTCACCGACCACGACACCGTGGAGGGCCTGCCCGAGGCCGTGGCCGCGGGGGAGGCACTGGGGGTGGAAGTCATCCCCGGGGTGGAGATCAGCGCCCGGTTTCCCGGCGGCACCATGCACATCCTGGGACTTTTCATCGACTACACCAACGGCCACCTGGACGAACGCCTGGCGGTCCTGAAGCAGGCCCGGGCCGACCGCAACCCCCGGATCATCGCCAAGCTCAACGGTCTCGGCATCCCCATCACCATGGGGCAGGTGAACCGCATTTCCGGCGGCGGCCAGGTGGGCCGGCCCCACATCGCCCGGGCCTTGCTGGAGGCGGGCTACGTCCAGGACCTGCAGGAGGCCTTCGATAAGTACCTGGGCTGGCGCCGCCCCGCCTACGTCAGCAAGTTCCGCTTTCCCCAGGAGGAGGCCATCGCCATGATCCGGGACGTCCAGGGGGTGCCGGTCCTGGCCCACCCCTTCACCCTGGGCCTGGGCTCCGAGTTCGCCCTGCGTAATCAACTCGTGGAGCTCAAAAACCTGGGCCTGGCCGGCCTCGAGGTCTACTACCCCGAGCACACCCCGGAGCAGGAAGCCCGCTACCTGAAGCTCGCCCGGGAACTGGACCTCCTGGTCACCGGCGGCTCCGACTACCACGGCGCCAACAAGCCGGAGATCACCATGGGCCGCATGCGCTCCCAGAACCGCCTCACCTACCACCTGGTTGCGGCCCTGAAGGCCTGGCGGCATCAGGAATATGGAAAATAGCTCTCAGCAGTCAGCTTTCAGCAAAAAATCATTAGCCTCCCCCGCCCCGGCTCACCATCCCCACAAACCCCCTAACGAATTTCTTCAGTAAGGATAAAAAAGTCCAAACTCCGGGGATGGACTCCGGGAAGCCATAAAAAGAATCGGTTGTTGAACGCCACGAAGGCATGGGTGCCAGAAGGCCCCGCATGAAATCGTGGCTTTTTTGTTGGCTTTAACCGGAGGAGGATCAGATGCGACGGGACAGCATTTACCGGAGTTTGCAGATCGCGGTGGCGGTGTTTTCCGTGGTGACTTTACGGCCCGGCCTGGCCGCCTGCACCTCGCACCGGCTGGAAGCCGGTGCCACCAACCTTAAAAATTTTCCAAGACAGAGTCTCAACTTGCCCCTCGCAACCCCCCGGTCGAGATTGGAAACCTTGCAATTTTGGCCCGATTTGTTAGAGTGGTGCGGCTGCCGGGGAAGGGCATAAATATCCTCCACTCCCGATAATGCCAGCAGAACATGGCAAACATCAACGACTTGGTCCTGGTCCACCTGGACCGCAAGCCAGCATTCTACGCCCG
Source organism: Desulfobaccia bacterium (assembly GCA_041481325.1). GTDB lineage: Bacteria > Desulfobacterota > Desulfobaccia > Desulfobaccales > 0-14-0-80-60-11 > DASWLF01. The sequence goes on along the minus strand of JBGPBR010000183.1, from coordinate 1,258 downwards.
GATCAACGGCGTCAACCCCGACGTCAAGAGGGGATGGTATCAGGTGGAGTTGCTGGCCCTCACCCTGCCCCCCCAGACCATGGTCTGGATCCTGGAAGAATCGCACCTGGGCGGTGAGGAGTTCACCATGGGTGGACGGCCGGTGCAGCTGGTTCTCATTCCGCCTAAACCCGCCCCCAGCCCCGGCTCTCCTCCGGAAGGCGGCAAGGGCAAGATCATCCCGCTGGTTCGCAAGGCCTGAGCGGCCGGCGCCGTGAACCAAGGCCGCCCAATCCAGTTTCAATTTATATTGTAATTAAGCTCGTGATTTTAATAAAATAAATAAGATACTCAATTTCTGCCCGACAACTTGCGCTTATTCCATGAGAATCTTACTGGTGCAGCCCACCACCAAATACCCGGACCGGCGGCCCTTGCGGAGCCGCAGCCGCTGGCTGGTGGGGATCACCCTGCCTTATCTGGCGGCCCTGACTCCCAAGGGCATCCAGGTGGACCTGGCCGACGACCGCCTCCGGCCCATTCCCTACCAGGGAGACTACGACCTGGTGGGGATTACCGCCACCTGCGCCACCGCCGAGCGGGCCTATGAAATTGCCGCGGGGTTCCGCCAGCGCGGCCGGCAGGTGGTCATGGGCGGGTTTCACGCCTCCCTCCATCCCGAGGAAGTCTTGGAGCGCAGCGACGCGGTGGTGGTGGGGGAAGCGGAATCGGTGTGGGAGGAGGTGCTGGCGGACGCCGCGGTCAAACGGCTCAAGCCCCGGTACCAGGCCCCCGGGTTCCACGACCTGACCGGCCTGCCCCGGCCCCGCCTGGAACTGGTGGATTACCAGCGCTACCGGGTAAAAATCATCCCCACCCAAACCTCCCGGGGATGTCCGTACCATTGCGCCTTCTGCGAGGTGCCCATCGTTTACGGCCACACCTACCGGCGCCGCCCCCTGGAAGAAGTCGTGGAGGAGATCAAGGGCAACGTCCGCCGCACCGGTCTCAAAAACATCTACTTCATCGACGACAACCTCACCGGCCACCGGGACTACGCCAAGGAACTCTTCCAGGCCCTCATCCCCTTGAAGCTCAGGTGGAGCTGCCTCTGGACCATCAACACCTCCCGGGACGAGGAACTGCTGGACCTGGCAAAGAAATCCGGCTGCAGCCACGTGAACATCGGCATCGAGAACGTCTGCCCGGAGTCCATTTCCTCCATCGACAAGGTGCAAAACCCGGTTGAGGAGTACGAGTGGCTCCTGAAGCGCCTCCG
>JBGPBR010000182.1:0-4830 GCA_041481325.1 Desulfobaccia bacterium | reverse complement strand
CATCCACCTCCACCATGAGGGAGCCCAGGTCCGCCATGGTCACCACCGCGGCCCGGGCGTTGGCCGCGGCCCCGAAGGGGGCCACCACCTCGCCCACATCGGCGTACTTGGTGGTCACCACCCCGTCGAAGGGGCTGCGGATATAGGTATATTCCAGGGCCGCCTGGGCGTTGGCCAGGCCGGCCTGGCTCACCCGGATGTGGGCCTGGCTGCTGGCCACTCCGGCTTTGGCCTTATCATAGCGGGCCACGGCAGTGTCATAGTCCTGGCGGGCCACCAGGTCTTTTGCCACCAGGGTCTTGTAACGCTCGTACTGCAGCCTGGCGTCGGTGAGCTCGGCCCGGGCGGTCTCCAGCGCGGCCTGGGATTCTTTAACCGAGGCCTCGGCCTGGTCCCGGGCCGCCACCAGGTCTTCGTTTTCCAGGGAAGCCAGGACCTGCCCCTTCAGCACCCGGCTGCCCTCCTCCACCCCCATAAAGACCAGGCGGCCGGTGCTCTTGGAGGAGACCGCGGCCTTGCGCTGGGCCACCACGTAGCCGCTGGCGTTCAAGACGGTGTAGGCCTGGGCCGGGTAAAGCCGGGACACCACGGTGACGCTGACTTCCCGGGCCGGCTGCAGGGGGCCGAAGAGGTAGAGGAGGAGCAGGGCCACCAGGACCGCGCCCGCCAGGCCGGCAATGAGACGCCCCTTGGAAACGCCGCCCTTGGGGCCCTCTTCCTGCCGCTGAATCCTCAGCCTGTCGAGGTTTGGAACCACGCCGCCCTTTCCTGTGGCAAAATTTTGGCCTGCCGTTCCGGAAGAGCGGCAGGCCTTTTTAGTCTAACAAATCCGCTGGCCCCTGGCAATCCAATCCGGCCGCGGTTAGAAGCCGGTTCGAAACCTTGGTTCACCTGGCATTTAATCACCCGGAAAGGTGGCTTGGGGTATTTAATACCGTTTTCTGTTTTCTGTTTTCGGTTAATAAAAGGAAAATTGTCAATAGGTCACATGTTAAGTTTGTTGCATTTGAAACGGAAAAGGGTATAAGTCCCCCTTTATTAAAGGGGGAGTTAACTCTACCAAGCCAAACGCCCTGAACCTTGATTCAGGTCAAGGCAATTCCCAAGGCGCCACTACCTGCTTATCCAAGATATTACCGCCGCCGGGACTGGCAAGGCGCGAGGGTGGTTTTCAGGGGAGGATGACGGGGGCAAGGCGCCCGGGGTGCGGCCCCCAGGGCCGGCTGGCCGGGCTAATGGACGATCCGGAGCTTTGCTTTCGACAACCGGGCGGGAGATGGCCGCCGGGGCTCTTTCGGGGTCTCGGGGTCCGACCGGCCGGAATTTTTCAAGTCCTCAAGCGAGTCCCGCAGCTGATACAGTTCCTGCAGCAGGACGGCCAGGGCCAGGGCCAGGGCCTCCCGGTGGTGGCCGTGGTCCAGCAACTGCCTGGCTTGCTGGATCTGCAAAAAGGTGGCGTCAGGGCCAGGTTTTTCCTTCATTTTCAGGCCTCTTTCGCGATAAAATGGATGAGAACCGCGCCAAGACTCTGGGCCGGTCGAAAATATAAAAACAGGGCCAGGGCGGGGGGCCCCAAACTTCCTCCAAAACCTTCAGGTCCGTTGGCGGGGGAACCGAGGAGCCTGAATAACCAAAATAGACTGATCGCTTTGGAGGAAGGGCTGGGGGGACTTAGCGTCTTCCCTGGCCCGACCATGACTAAAGCAAGGGCCGTACCAAATCCAGCAATGGTTATTTATTCTTACGATTTAAATAAGTTACCCTGTGTGAACCTAATCTGCTGCCGGGATAACGTGCCGATAGATGAACGCGGCGGTAACGAAATTAAACACCTTGAGACCCAGTTAGGAAAAGTTCAAGGGGGGGGAAGCTCATAAAGGACTGCTTGGAAAGGTTTTGGGGTTCGAGTTTCCTGTTTCGGGACCCCACTATTGCTTCCCGGCAAACGGCGCCGCGGAATTTGCAAACTACCTGGTAATATGGTACGTTTTGCCATATGGTTACCAATACTTAAGGGACCTAAGCCCCAAAGGACTGGACATGGTCAAACCGGAAATTCCGATCCCGGGCGTCGATGCCGACATGGAACAGCGCATCGTGCCCCTGGTTAACCGCATCTTTGAGCAATTCAACCAGGAGCAGATTGCCCCCTCGGAAGCCGGGATGGTGGTTATGGCCATGGTGTACCGGATCATGGAGGTCTTGAACGAGGCTCCCGAGGCCCGGCGTTTCTTCGTTCTCACCCTGATCAATGTGGTCAACAACTTTCTGGCCGACGACATGGGCGGCCGGGACTGAGGCAAAGGCCACGACGCGCCGGCGCCCGGGAAAACCGCTATGCAAGGCAAGGCAAATAATATTCTGGAATTGATCGGCCGCACCCCCCTGGTGCGCCTCAACCGGCTCAACCCCAACCCCCGGGTGGAGATTTGCGTCAAACTGGAATACTTCAATCCCGGAGGCTCGGTCAAGGACCGGCCGGCCTACGCCATGCTCGAAGCCGCGGAAGCCCAAGGGGAATTGACCCCGGATAAGACCATCATCGAAGCCACCAGCGGCAACACCGGCATCGGCCTGGCCCTGGTCTGCGCGGTGAAGGGTTACCGCCTGCTGCTGACCATGCCCGAGTCCGCCTCGCTGGAGCGCAAACGCATCCTCAAGGCCATGGGGGCCGAGTTGCTGCTCACTCCGGCGCACCTGGGCACCGACGGCTCCATCGAAGAAGTCTACCGTATGGCCCGGGAGAACCCGGAGAAATACTACCTGGCGGACCAGTTCAACAATCCCGTCAATCCGGAGTCGCACCGGAGCACCGCCCGGGAGATCTGGGAGCAGACGGAGGGCAAGGTCACCATGGTGGTGGCCACCATGGGCACCTGCGGCACCCTCATGGGGCTGAGCCAGTTCATGAAGGAGTTCGACCCCGCCATCCGGGTGGTGGGGGTGGAACCCTACCTGGGCCACGCCATCCAGGGCCTGAAAAATCTGAAAGAGTCCTACGTGCCCGGGGTTTTCGAGAAGGGCCGGGCCGATGACATCGTCAACATCGAAGACGAGGAGGCCTACGAGACCACCCGGAGGCTGGCCCGGCAGGAAGGCCTGTTCCTGGGGATGAGCTCCGGGGCTGCGGTGGCCGTGGCCATCCGCCAGGCCCGGGAACTGGAGAGCGGCCTCATCGTGGCCATCGCCCCGGACGGCGGCGAGCGCTACCTCTCCACCCCCCTGTTCACCGAAAAAGAGGCGCCCACCCTCCGGTTCTACAACACCCTGGCCCGGGCCAAGGAAGCCTTTGAGCCCCGACGGGCGGGGGAAGCGGTTATTTTCGCCGACGGCCCGGCCCTCTACGGCAACCTGCCCCTGGGGGTGGCCCGCCGCCTGGTGGCGGCCGACCTCCTGAACCGCTACCTCACCTTCCGGGGCCTGACGGTGCGCCAGGTGGTGAGCCTCATCGACCTGGACGACCGGGCCATGGCCGGGGCCGCCGCGGCCGGCCAAGACCTCAAGGAGTTCACCGAACATTTCCGCCAGGAGTTCTTCCGGGACCTCAAGGCCTTGCGCATCCGGGAAGGCGGCCGCTACCCCCTGGCCTCCGACCACTTCGAGGATATGCTGAACCTCACCCGCCGGCTGCTGGAGAAGGGCTTCGCCTACGAAAAACTGCGCTCCGTCTATTTCGACATCTCCCGTTTCAAGGACTACGGGAAATTGTCCGGGGTGGACCTGGGCAAGATCAGGGTGGGCAAGACCGTGGACCTGGACGACTACGAGAAGGAAAACCCCAGGGATTTCACCCTGCTGAAGCGGGCCAAGCTCTCGGAGCTGAAAAAAGGCCTCTTTTATACCACCCCTTGGGGCAAGGTGCGCCCGAGTTGGCATCTGGAATGCGCCGCCATGGCCTTGAAATATCCCGGCGAAACCGTGGATTTCCACGTGGGCAGCGTGGAATCCCTGTTTCCCCACGATGAAAACGAAAACGCCCTGTTCGCCGCGGCCACGGGCAAGCCCCTGGCCCGGGCCTGGCTCCACTGCGAGCAGGTCCTCAAGGACGGCCGGTCTTTGAAGGAAGCGGCCGCGGTCTCGGTGCGGGACCTGGCGGACCAGGGGTTCCGGGGAGAAGAGGTGCGCTTCTTCCTACTCTCCACCCATTACCGCAAGCCCCTGGCGGTAAGCACCGCCAACCTCAAGGCGGCGGCCGCCTCCCGGGCCCGCCTGGACCATTTCCTGGACCGCCTCGCCCAGGCGACCACCGGCGGCGACCAGACGGTCCCCGCGGTGGAGGAGCGCCTCTTCCAACTGAAAAAAGAGTTCACCGCCGCCCTGGACGACGACCTCAACATCGCCCGGGGACTCTCGGCCCTCTTCGCCCTGGTGGGGGAGTTCAACGCCGACATCGACCGGGGAGTCCTGGGACCCAAAGCCGCGGCCGCCATCCTGGCCCGCTTCCAGGAGCTGGACGAAGTGCTGGGGGTGATGAACCTGCCCCAGGCCGCGGCGGCCCCCGACGCGGAGATCGACGCCCTGGTGTCGGCCCGGCAGGAGGCGCGGCAACGCCGGGATTGGGCCGAGGCGGACCGCATCCGCGACGAACTGAACGCCCGGGGCCTCGACCTCACCGACACCCCCACCGGCCCCCGCTGGCGCCGGCGGTAGGGCGGAAAAGAGAAGAGAAGGGAAGAGAAAAGGGATTTGGGGGAGGGGGTCAGGGGCCGACGGCCGCTTATAATCCCTCCCCCAAACCCCCTCCCCCAACCCCCATAATACCGTTTTCTGTTTTCTGTTTTCGGTTTTCGGTTAATAAAAGGAAAATTGTCAATAGGTTACATGTTAAGT
>JBGPBR010000181.1:0-4854 GCA_041481325.1 Desulfobaccia bacterium | reverse complement strand
CCGGCGGCCGGGCCGTTCATATTCCATCGAGACCCTGCGCCAGATCCGCGGGGAGGTGGGTCCGGGGTGCGAACTTTATTTCATCCTGGGCCTGGACGCCATCCTGGAAATCCCCACCTGGAAGGATTACGCCGAGCTGTTCAACCTGTGTCATTTTGTCGTCCTGGACCGGCCGGGCTATGAACGCCGCCGCCTGGAGGAGGTGCTCACCCGGGAGGTGCACCCCGGATTCCTACCCCTCCGGGACGAGGCCGGGTTTAGGCATCCATCGGGATACCAGGTAATTTTTTTGGGCACCACCCTGCTGGACATCTCCGCCACCGGCATCCGCCGCCTGGTGCGCCAGGGGCGATCTATCCGCTACCTCTTGCCGGAGGCGGTGCGAGGATATATAATTAATCATAAACTTTATCTCTAAGGAGGTAAGCGCGGCGGCACCTGCAACCCCCCTCACCCCGGAAGCCCTGATGAAACCGGCCGCCCAGGCCATCGTGGACCACAAGGGCCTGGAGCCGGTGATTTTGGAGGTAAAAGGACTTTGCTCCTTCGCCGATTATTTCATCGTTTGCGCCGGCGGCTCCCGGCGCCACGTGCTGGCTCTGGCCCAGCACTTGCTGGAATCTCTGGCGAAGGTGGGCGCCAGGCCTCTGGGAGTGGAGGGATTGGAGGAGGGCCAATGGGTCTTGCTGGATTACAACGATTTGGTGATCCACATCTTTTCCCAACCTCTCCGGGAATTCTACAACCTGGAGGGGCTGTGGGCCGAAGCTCCCCAGACTAGCGTGGAGGGCGCCGCCGATGCCTCACCTTCATCCCAGGAAACCACGCCCCATTCGGACCCCGACCCCCAGCAATCCAGCCATGAATAAGGTCCCCCTGCGCCGGCGGTTAGCCGTTATGGTTCTGACCGCCAGTCTGGTCCTGGTCCCCCTGCGGCCTTCCTGGGCCTTCCTGGAGCAATTTGCCGGCGCCCTGTCGGTGGAAAAAGAAAAGCAGATCGGCGAAGAGTTTCTTCTTGAAATACAGCAAATTATGCCACTGGTGGAAGATCCTTTTCTCACTTCTCACCTGAACCGCCTGGGGCAAAAGCTGGTGGCCCAACTGGGGCCGCAGCCCTTCAAGTACCGCTTTTTTATCATCGAAGACCCGTCCATGAACGCCTTTGCCGTGCCCGGCGGCTACATCTTCGTTACCACCGGCATGATCCGCCAGACGGAAAAGGAAGGAGAGCTGGTGGGAGTCCTGGCCCACGAAATCTCCCACGTCTACGCCCGCCACATGTCCAGGACCATGGAAAAGGCCCGGAACGTCAACATCGCCACCCTGGTGGCGGCCCTGGCCTCCATCTTTCTGGGAGGAGCCCTGGCCCAGCCTTTGCTGATGGGCTCCATGGCCGGAGGCGCCAGCGCCATGCTGAAGTATAGCCGGGATTTTGAGAAGGAAGCCGACAGTCTGGGGTTCAAGTGGATGGTGAAAGCCGGCTACAACCCCCGGGACATGATGAGCATCTTCCGGAAGATGGGCAAGCAGCGCTGGTTCGAGGGGGGCGAGATGCCCGTGTATCTCAGCACCCACCCGGAGGTGGACAGCCGCCTGGTGGATCTCGGCAACCAGATGGCCCAATACCATGAGGCCATGCCGGAGGGCCAGAACAGCCCTGATTATCCGTATTTTGCCATCCGGGTGGACGCGGCTTGCGGCAACCCCCACCAACTCTTACGCCGGGAGACCCAGGACAGCGCCCGGGACCCGAAAAACCCGGCCTTCCACTACGGCAAAGCCCTGGCCCTGGCCAAGTTGGAGCAACCCGACCAGGCCATCGGGGAATTCAACGAGGCTTTGAAACTCAGCCCCGGGAATTATCTGGTCCAACGGGACCTGGCCATCTTCTACTTCAACCGCAACCGCTATTCCGAAGCGCAGAAATTGCTGGAAGATCTCTCCCAACGCACCCCCCAGGACGACGTCATTCTCTTTTATCTGGCCCGCCTCTACCAGGAACACAAACAGACGGACCGGGCCTTGCCGCTGTTCGAAAAGGTGCACCAGCTCAACCCCACCTTCAGCGAAGTGTATTATAACCTGGGCACCCTGTACGGAGAAAAGGGAAAGTTGGGCCTGGCCCATTATTATCTGGGGTTCCACAGCCTCAGATCCAAGGCCTACCCCACCGCCTTATTTCATTTCAGGAAGTCCCTGCAGTACCTGCCTCCTGGCGATGGACGATACACCGAAGTAAAAAGGCAGGTGGCCCGCCTGGAAAAACTGCGGGTCCGCGTCCCTAATTAATTTGGGAGGGTTGCCATAAGATAAATAAGGCGATGGATTGCTTCCTTCCTGGTTCCCAAGCTATTGCTCCGAAAAGTTTTAAGCTTGGTGGATGGCTTGCGCCTGATTTCCGGACCCCCCCTTGATTCAGAAACCCGGACCCTGCGGAGAAGACCACGATGCCCATCTATGAATACCGCTGCCAGGAGTGCGGCCGGATCTCCGGTTTTCTGGTGTTGAATCTTAAGGAGCCCTGCAGCCCGGTCTGTGAACGTTGCGGCAGCCGCTCCCTGGAGCGCGTCCTCTCCCGGGTGCACGTCCGTCTCTCCGAGGAGACCAGGATGGAGAGACTGGCCGACCCGAGCCAATGGAGCGGGCTGGATGAGAGCGACCCCAAGAGCATGGCCCGGTTTATGAAAAAGATGGGTCAGGAAATGGGAGAAGACTATCCCGGGGAAGTGGAGCAGATGGTGGACGAAGCTATGGAGGGCCTGGGGAAGGACTCCGGGGACGAACCGGATTGAGGGCTTAGATGCAAAGGAAATTTTCCCAGCAGTTGGTCATGAGCCTTCGGCTCACTCGCAAATCATGATAAGGGAGCGCCGCCGCCATCGGCGGCGCCGGAACCGGACACCCGAGGGCGGGTGTCCCACATTTTTCCCCCCTTCTCAAGCCTTGCTTGGTCAAGGTTGAGGGTGGGCCGGGCCCACCCTTAATTTCGTCTCTCTTTTCGAAACTCAAAACTTAAAACTCAAGACTTTTCCAGGCAAAGCCTCGCTCTTATACCGTTTTCGGTTTTCGGTTTTCGGTTTTCGGTTAATAAAAGGAAAATTGTCAATAGGTTACATGTTAAGTTTGTTGCATTTGAAACGGAAAAGGGTATTACCTCCCCCGGCGTTGGCGGCCCAACCCCAGAAGGCCCAGCAGCCCAGAGCCCAGGAGGACCAGGGTGGAGGGGTTGGGGACGGGAGGCGGAGAGCCTATCTGTCCCAGGCCGTCGGTAAAGACGAGGACGCCGTCCGGACCCCGCAGATAAAAGACCGAAAAATCGCGCCACGGGCTGAAATCATTCCCCAGGAAAGCCCAATCGAAGGAAAAGGGTTCACCGGGGGCCAGAGTAACCGCGGTTTCCAGGATGGAGCCGACGGTACCGGCCTGGCCGTGGGCATTGTGGAACGCCGCGGTGCTGGGGCCGGAGGACAACCCGAACTGGTGCGACAGATTTTCGCCCGCCACCGCCGGGTATTCATTGCCGCTGATCGCCATGACCGGCACCGCGGTCACTTCTCCATAACTGGCGCCTATTAGGGAGAAGTTAGAGTAATTGCCCGCCTCGAAGCCCCGGTTGACGGCGCCGCCCCCATGGCTCAAGTTGTCCAGGAGAAGCTCCGGGAAGGCGGAGTCGTCGATGACATTGCTCACCACAAAGCCGGCAACCCCGCTGAAACCTGCGGGACCGGCGGTATAGAGGTAGGTTTGCCAGCCCGTATCTCCCTGGTCGGGCACGTAGACCCAAGCCCGGGCCTTAACGCTTACGGAACCCAGGATCAGGAGAACCACTCCCATAAACAAGATCTTCTTCATAACAGCTCCCAACTTACCGGCCGCCCGGTTAGGGTTTTGCGGCCTAAGTCTTTGCCCCGTTGTCTACCCTCCATGCCGTTGTCCATCCGTTTCTTCAGGAGAGAGCACTTTTCATGCCAGGAAATCTGGGGCTTTAGAGCGGCAAGCCTGGGGGGAAAACGGGCAAGTATGGGTATTGGTACTCCGGTTACCTGCAAGCTTGGGGGTTGAACCCGGACCGCAAGCTGGTGAGGGATGAATGGATTTTCGAGCTTCAGGGGAGGGGGAGGGACGGGAAGGGAATTAATCCCGATTTGCCATCAGCCGCTTATCTAACTGCCAATTTTCCCTGGCGGGGCCGGCGTCCCCCGGCGCGGCGCCGGCTTGACGGGCCATGAACCTTAGGGGCTCAAACCGAAATAGGCAGGGGCGGGTTTAAAACCCGCCCCTGCCTATCGCAATCTCAAGATGTCCCCAAGCAGAGCTTGGGCAGAAATTTGCATTCCCAAGCAGGAGCTTGGGAACGAGAAATGAACGTCCCATGCTCCCCGGCGGGATCAGGGGCCAATCTCAATGAGTACTGGGCTTTGGCTTGCGCTCCCCGGGCTTTTCCGTCTTCTGGGCCACTTTGTCGTCCCCCTGGGGGTTGGCGGCACTCTGGCGGTACACGGTATAATAGGCGCCCTTCCCGTCCTTGCCTTGCTTTAGGCTAGCTTTTATCCCTTTCTTTTGCAGCTCCGCCACCTTGGCCTTGGCGGCCTTGGCGTCCCGGAATTGGGCCACCTTCACCTGGGTGGGCGCGGCCGCGGTTTTGGCCTTGGCTTCTTTTTCCTTGGGTTTCTGCTTGGCAGTTTTGGGGGCGGTGTCAAAGCTGTTCTGGAACTTCAGTTTTTTGGCTACTTCCTGGCGCAGCCGGTGCATTTCTTCTTCCTTGGCTTTGGCATCCCGGGAGCTGACGGGGCCGGATTTGGCTTTTTTCTTGGCGCCGGCGGGAGACGGCGGCAATTCGGCAATGGACCCGGT
>JBGPBR010000180.1:0-4870 GCA_041481325.1 Desulfobaccia bacterium | reverse complement strand
ACTAGCCGCAGCTTCCAGAATCTTGCGATATGAAATCACTGCTGTCCGGTAGAAATTTACCGATTTACGGCAAAACCGTGACTGTCTGTGCCATGGCGATCCCGCCCGGTGCCGGGAGGGGCATCAATGACCAGGAAGTCCAACTCGCCCCAATTCACCTGGGACATGCTCTGCCGGATGTAACTGTGTTTGAGAGGGCCCCGCCAGATCACCGCCTCGTCCCGGTCATGCAACAGGCACTCGATGGAGACCACCTGGAGATGGTCGTCGTACCGGTGGGGGATCAGATGTCCCTCGGCATCCATCTCGAACTTGCCGCTGATTCCCAGCATGCGGGGAACATCGGGACCGTGCAGGTCCACGTCCAGCAATCCCACCTGATGGCCTCTCTTGGCCAGACCCAGGGCCAGATAGACGGCCACACTGGTCTTGCCCACCCCGCCCTTGCCGCTCATGACCAGGAGTTTGTGCCGGATATGTTGGAGTTGTTCCTCAATACGGACATCGTCTTCCATTTCATGGTGATGAGGTTTGGGGCCGCTCTGTCCACCCTGCTGGCTCTGACAGGTGCTCATGTCAAACCGCTCCTTTTGAAAGAACTTTTTACTCTCTATTAATCAAATACTATGCCAACGGGGATTTAGCAGGAACAGAGACTTTTTGAAGGACGAGATCCCATCATGGGGACATAATGAACCCAAATTAATCTCCTATGAAGGCAAATTGTTCCCTAACAGTAGTTTACAGGAATTCCTTTTCCCTTTAGCTCATCAAATTTTGTGCCAATTGAATTTAATGCAGTAAACAGAGGTGGGACAGTAGTTAGGAGGTTATGGAGGCGTGATCCATTTCCTGGCCACCACGGCCAGGAAGGCCCCGGTGGCCAGGTTCAATTTATGCCCCAGCCTTTCCAGATAAGGATAATAGCGCACCAGGCGGCGATTTTGCCAAGGGGGGAAATAAACGGCTCGGCGGGTGCGGATATCTGCCAGTTCCGGGTGGCTGGAGAGCAAACGCCACAATTCTCCGGGAGTGATGAAGCGGGCCTGGCGCCACAGAGACGGCTTGAACCAAACCCTGACGACTCGCTTCAGGGTCCAGAGACTGAAGCGGTTCAGCATGGCTACCGACACAAACCCTCCGGGACGCAGCACCCTTACCATTTCTTTAAGGACCGTCTCCCGGTCGGTCATGAAGTCGAGGGCCAAAATGCAGATAACCCCATCAAGGCTCCCATCCGCAAAGGGCAGACCGGAAGCCAGGCCCCTGACCCAGGTGATGGGCAAGCCCTGCCGCCTGGCCTTATCTTGCGCCCTCGCCAACATGGGACCGGAACAGTCGAGCCCCACCTCCTCAGCGCCCCGGCATGACAAGGCCAAAGAGAAATTGCCGGTGCCGCAGCCTACCTCAAGGACCCGGCGACCCTGCACCTGGGGGATTAGGGCAAAGATCGCCTCCTTCTCCACCTCATCGATCAGCCGTCCCAGCGGGGTGGTATACCAGCGGTCATACGCCGCCGCCTGATCATCAAAAGGTGCTCCCATTAGAGCGGTTCTTGTCGGTCCCCGGCTTTGCTGGGTGGGTTGAGTCCGTAGCGGTTGATTTTACGGCGCAGGGTGTTTTTATCGATGCCCAATTCCCGAGCCGTGGCCAGGCGCCGCCACTGGTGGCGTTCCAGTGCTTCCCAGAGGGCCCGCTTTTCAATTTCGTCCAAAGTCAGGCCGGTGAGGGCCGGGCCAGGCTGATATTCCGGCCTCAGGTGCTCCGGCAGATGCTGTGGTTGGATAAGACCGGCAGGGCAAAGAATAAAGGCGTGTTCTATGGCGTTTTCCAGTTCCCGGACGTTGCCGGGCCACCCGTGGTGCATGAAGATGGCCATGGCCTCGTGACTCAACCCCAGAATTTTTTTCTCTCTCAGATTGTTGAACCGTCCGATAAAGTGTTGGGCTAACAGGGGGATATCTTCTTTGCGTTCGGCCAGCCGGGGCAACGTCAGCTTCACCACATTGATGCGGTAGTAGAGATCGGTGCGAAAAGCCTCCTCCTCCACCAGCTTGGCCAGGTCCTTATGGGTGGCGGTGATAATGCGCACATCGGCCTTCATACTCCGCGATGAACCTAACGGCATATAGGTCCGATCTTCCAGGATCCGTAGCAGCCGCACCTGGAGGGCCGGAGAAATGTCGCCGATTTCATCGAGAAACAGGGTCCCTTTTTCGGCCAGGGCAAAGCGCCCAAGCCGGTCCTTGCGGGCATCGGTAAACGCCCCGGCGACGTGGCCGAAGAGCTCCGATTCCAGCAGGGTGTCGGGCAGCGCCCCGCAATTGACCGCCACGAAGGGGCCCTGAGCCCGGCGGCTCAGATTATGCAGGGCCCGGGCCACCAGTTCCTTGCCGGTGCCGCTTTCCCCCTGGATGAGCACGGTGCTGTCGGAACGGGCGATTTCCGGCAACAGCGCGAAGATTTTCTGCATCAGGGGAGACTTGGAAAGGATGTCTTCCAGGCGGTATTGCCGGTGGATTTCCCGTCGCAGCTCCTCCACCAGGCTTAAATCCCGGAAGGTCTCCACTCCGCCGATGATTGCCCCGCTCTCGTCCTTGAGCAGGGCGGTGCTGACGCTGATGGGGATTTCCTTGCCGTCGGCTCGCAAGATGGCCACGGGCTGGTTCACTACCGGCTTGCCCGTCTCCATAGTGTGCCTGAGCACGCAGGCCGATTCACAGACATTGGCCCGGAAGACTTCGCAGCACGGTCGGCCCAGGGCTTCGGCAGCCGGCACCCCGATGATCGCCTCGGCTGCCTGGTTGAAGAAAGTTACCCGCCAGTCCAGGTCCACCGTGAACACGCCGTCGGCTATGCTGTTCAGGATGATTTCGGTCTGGGGGGGGAGGTGGGACGCGAAGCTGGCCTTGACCCGCCCCCGGTCTGAGCCGGTCTTGGTACGTCTCCCTTGAGCTTCCGCCCGGCGATCTCGCTTTGTAATCGTTCCCAGACCTCCTGGAGAAGTGCCTGTAATTTCTTGTTATTATATTCTATTATCGTCTTGCCTTCAACCTGGGCCCGGGTGAAGTCTGGATCAAATGGCAAGAACCCTAAAAACCCATAGCCCTTTTCGCCGCAAAATTGCGAGATTTCCTGCGCGGTTTGCCAATGCAGATCAGCTTTGTTCACCAGAACCAAGACCGGCAGGCCGAAATGCTGGGCCAGGGCTGCCACCCGCTCCAGGTCGTGGCGCCCGGCGATGCTGGGCTCGGTTATGATGAGGACCGCACTGGCGTCACCGAGAGAAGAGATCACCGGGCAACCGATCCCCGGCGGGCCGTCGGTGAGTATCCAGGACCGGCCTTGTTCCTCCGCCAGTCGCCGTGCTTCCCGGCGGACCAGGGACACCAGTTTGCCGGAGTTTTCTTCAGCAATCCCCAGCCGGGCATGCACCAGAGGCCCGAAGCGGGTATCGGAGATGAACCACTCGCCGCAAAGATTGTCTGGGAAATCAACCGCGCCGGCAGGACATAGATACCAGCAGACGCCGCAGCCTTCACACCGCAAGGGATTTATTTCCAGAGACTCGCTGATGGCCCCGAACCGGCACCAGTGGAGGCACTCGCGGCATTGCACACACCGGTCGGAATCGATGGCCGCCTTGTGACCCGCATAAAAATCCTGTCTCGCCCGGATTTCAGGTTGGAGCAGGAGGTGCAGGTCCGCAGCATCCACGTCGGCATCACAGAGCACCTTATCCGGAGCCAAGGCCGCCAGGGCGCCCACCAGGCTGGTCTTGCCCGTGCCGCCCTTGCCGCTCAGCACCACCAGTTCACAGATATCCGGCATCTTTAATTTCCCTAGGCGGCAAAATGCCGTCCGAGTTCCGGGTTCGACCGTTCCGGTTAATAGCTCACTTCACCTTGATGTTCTGCATAAGAGAGTTCTCTTTTCAGCCACTCGTTTTCTTTTTCCAATTCCTCCACCCGTTTCACCAGCCACTCCACGTCTTCTCGACTCAATCCGCTCAGGCCTTGAGCCAGTTTGTCCTTGATCGCGGAAATTCTGGTGTCAGTCATCGACGGCCTCCTTGCAGCTCATTTGTTGGGCCCACCAAGTAATGCAGGTTAGCGAGCAGATCCTCCATCAGGCGCCGCCACCGCGGCAATTCTTCCACCAATAAGCCGCCCCGGGCATAGACCTCAGCCGCCTCTCGGTCAAAAGGAATTTCCAGTAAAATCGGCAGGCTTTCCCGGGCGGCGAACTCGTGTACCCGCCGGTCCCCCAGATCGGCCCGGTTGATCACCAGGCCGCACAGCAGATGTAGCGCCCGGGTCACGCCCACCGCCAATGCCAAATCGTTGAGCCCGAAGGGCGTGGGTTCCGTCACCATGACCACCGCATCGCTCCCCCAGAGGGTGGTCACCACCGGGCACGACGTGCCGGGGGGAGCATCAATGATGGTCAACCCGTTGGGGGGGGCCTCTTGCTTCACCCGGCGGATGAGGGGCGGGGCCATGGCTTCCCCCACCCGCAGCCGGCCATGGGCGAAGGCGATTTTGCCCCGGTAGCCCGTTTCCACCTGTCCTATCAGGCGCTTATGGGAAACCACCGCATCTTCCGGGCAAACCAGGAAACATCCCCCGCAGCTATGACATAATTCGGGAAAAGTGAGGGCTATTTCGGGAAGGATGGCGATGGCGTTGAACTGGCAGATCTCCTGGCATTTATTGCACAAGGTGCATTTGGCCGCATCGATTTCAGGCACTTCCACCTCAAATGCCAAACTTTCGGTGATTTGCGGCCGGAGGAAGAGATGGGCGTTGGGTTCCTCCACGTCGCAATCGAGGACATGCACCGGTTGGTCCAGGGCCACCGCCAGATTGGT
>JBGPBR010000179.1:0-4871 GCA_041481325.1 Desulfobaccia bacterium | reverse complement strand
TCTTGGGGTTGTTGGTGGTGATTCAGCTTATGCCAACTCCGCCGGCGGCAGCCGCCGGGCCCGCACCTGTTTGGCCCGGCGTTCGTCGGCCTCCACCACGGTGAGTTCCAGGTCGTCGATGGCGACCAGGTCGTCGACCTGGGGCACCCGGCCCAGCAGGTGGATCAGCAGCCCCCCCACGGACTCGAACTTGCCTTCGGGCCGGGGCAGGGCAAAGTGGTCCATGAGTTCTTCCACATCGAGCCTGGCATCCACCAGCACCGAGCCGTCGGCCTGGGGCGCCAGGCGGGGTTCCATGCGGTCGTATTCGTCGTAGATTTCGCCGACGATCTCCTCCAGGATGTCTTCCAGGGTGATGAGGCCCGCGGTGCCGCCGTACTCGTCGATGACGATGGCGATCTGGGTCTTGCGCTCCACCAGGTCCCTGAGGAGGTCGCTGATCTTCTTGCTTTCCGGAATGAAGTAGGCGGGCCTGAGCACCCGGTCCAGGTCCCAGGTCCCCTCCGGGGTCTGCCAGAAGACCAGAAGGTCCTTGGCCAGCAGGATGCCTTTGATGTGGTCGATGTCGCCGTCGAAGACCGGCAGGCGCGAGTGGCCGCACGACAGGACCAGGGCGATGATCTGGTCCAGGGGGGTGAGGCGTTCCACCCCCATCATCTCCAGGCGGGGCACCATGATCTCCCGGACCAGGGTGTCTTTGAACTCAAAGATGCTTTCGATGAGTTCGCCTTCCTGGCGGGTGATGAGGCCTCGTTCTTCGCCCTCATCGAGGATATTCTGGATTTCGCGCTCGAGGTCTTCCGGCTGCGAAATAGCCCTGCGGGCGAACCGCTGCCGGAGGCGCTGCAGCAAGCCGGGAGGAGGACCTTCAGCCCCTTCCATACTCAGCCTCGCATCCGGCCCCGCTCCTGGCGCAAGATACGTTCCACACTCCGGACTTCCCGGGGAAACTCCAGACCCCGCTCCAGGAGGTTGAGTTCGTGGCGGGCAATGCCGAAAATCTCGGTGACGTAGGCCACCGCTTTGTCATGATCGAAGCTCTTGCAGGAAAAGATATCAAGGCTGAGGTAGCCCCGTTCAGGAAAGGTGTGAATGCTGATGTGACTTTCCGCGATCAGCACGAACCCGGACAGCCCCCAATCCTCAGGCACCTTGCCGCTATATTTAAAAACATACGGCGGCATGATCTTGGTCATCTGAATCAGATCCGGGCAGGTGTCAAGGAACTGATAGATGGCATCCAGGTTGGTGAGGTTATCATAGCTGCAGCCATAGCCATCCAGGGTCAGGTGCAATCCAAAGGCGGGCACCGCTCTTTTCAAATCTCCGTCCTCCTCGCACAGGGCTAAGCGTCACCGGGGAATGCCCGGCAGGCAATCCTTTGGGCCGCGGAAACGGCGCGGCCCTGGAACTCCAGGCTCCAGGGAGAGTAAGGTCTTGGGCTCCCGGCAACCGTTTCGGAGAGCACGAGGAAGGGAGCGTCACCGCCCCATATGTTTTGCCCTGAAACCTTGTTAACCCCTTTCCACACTCAAAAAGGGGCTATCCGCATATGCCCATCCCTTAATCAAGAATATTCAAATGTATATAACTTTTGAGCGAGCCGGGGTCAAGGATTTTTTGGTATTTTAGCGGGCCGAGGCCTGGGAAAGGCGCGCCGGTTCGGATTTGGTATTGACGTAAACCGCATTAGTGATAAATTTAACAAGTTATCGCCTAACAGGAGGAAGATCGACGTGGCCTTAGTCGCCCCTTTCCGGGGGCTTCATTATAACCCCGCCAAGGTGCAGAATCTCACCGAGGTGGTCACGCCTCCCTATGACGTGATCCGCCCCGAGGAGCGCGAGGTTTTCGCCGCCCGGCATCCCAATAACATGGTCCACCTCATCCTGCCCCAGGCCCGGCCGGGGGACGACCTGCTGCACAACCGCTACACCCGGGCCGCCGCCCTGTTCCGCCAGTGGCAGAAGGACGGGGTTCTGGTGCGGGATGCCGAACCGGGGCTCTACTACTGGGAGACGGAGTTTGAGCACGCCGGCCGGCAGCTGGTGCGCCGGGGACTGGCGGCCCTGGTCCGGCTGGAGCCCCTCTCCGGGGGCGTGATCCGGCCCCATGAGCAGACGTTTTCCGCGGCCAAGGCCGACCGGCTGGAGTTGTTCAAGCACGCCCAGGCCCATTTTTCCCCCATTTTTTCCCTGTTTCCGGACCCGGACAACCGGGTGCTGGAGCAGTTGCAGCGGGGGCTGCCGCCAGCGCCCCTGATGGATTTTACCGATACCCTGGGCTACGGCCAGCGCCTCTACCCGGTGACCCGGCCCGCCGCCGTAAAAGCCGTCCACGAAGCCTTTTCCCAGATGCCCCTGTTCATCGCCGACGGGCATCACCGCTACGAGACCTCGCTCAATTATCAAAAGCTGCTCAAGGCCCGCTACCCCAATGCCTCTCCCCGGGCGCCCTTCAACTATACCCTCATGTATCTGTCCAATATTTACGATCCGAACCTGCTCATCCTCATGGCCCACCGTCTGCTGGGAGGACCCAGGCTGAAGCAGGTGGACGAGGCCAGGGTGTTGGGAAGGCTGAAGGAGTATTTCGAAATCGAGACTCTTCCCAGCGCCGGTGAGTTCGGGGAGGCCTACGAAGAGTTTTTGCAGCAGAGCCTGGCGGAAGCCGGGAGCGCGGGGACCGCCTTCATTCTCTTAGGGTTCGGGCGCAAGGCCTGGCGCCTGCACCTGCGCCCCGGGGTGCGCCAAAGCCTGCTGGCCCGGCAGATGCACCCGGCCCTGGCCCAATTGGACGTGGCGGTGCTGAATTATCTGATCTTCGAGAAGATCCTGGGGCTGGACGCCAAGGCCCAGGACGACCAGGAGACCTGCAAATACACCAGCAAGATCGGCGAAGCCGTGACCGCAGTGGCCCGGGGGGAGGCCCGCCTGGCTTTTATCCTCAACCCCACCCGCATCGAACAGGTCCAGGACGTGGCTTCCGCCAGCCTCATCATGCCCCGGAAATCCACCTATTTCTACCCCAAGGTGATGACCGGGCTCATCCTCAACCCCATCAATCCCGATGAGGAAATAGTCGTCCCGGATTGACACCCAGGTCCGCCCCTAAAAAACCTGTTTGACCGTGAATTAGCGTCAGGCGGGCCTCCGTGCCCGCCACCATTGGTAGCCGCAGGCCTTAGCGTGAAAAACCTAATTCCCCTAAATCTCCCTCTTTCAAAGGGGGACTTTTAAAACCCCCCTTTAATAAATGGGGGTAGGGGGGATTTTTCATCCTCGGGGCTGAGACATTTGCGGCTCATGAACCTTTAGCCTGTGCCGCCAATGCCACCAAACTTTTCGGAACCGGCGCTTGGGACCCGGGATGTAATACCCTTTTCCGTTTCAAATGCAACAAACTTAACATGTAACCTATTGACAATTTTCCTTTTATTAACCGAAAACCGAAAACCGAAAACGGTATAAGTGAGGCCGCCACTGCCTTTGGCGACGCCACCAATCCACCCGGCCGGTTTCGAGCCCGGAAAATTCCGGACCCCCTTGCCAGAGCGCCCGGCAAGTAGTAAATTTAGACAGGTTGGCGCAAGGAGACCCGCCCATGCCCGCGACCGTCTCGGAAAGCAAATGGCCGTCCCGCATCCTGGTGGTGGACCAGGAGGATTGGTGCCGGGAGTTTCTCTCCTCCGTCTTCAAACTCTTGGGCTATTGGGATTTCAAGCTGGTCAATTCGGTGGCCGAGGCCATGGCGGCCCTGGAGGAGTCCCCCTTCGACCTGGTCATTACGGACCAGAAACAGCCGGAATATCAGCGTCTCCTGGAAAACACCCGCAGCCGCTACCCCGCCACCCGCTTCATCCTCATGATGCACCAGCGGACCCAGACCCACCAGGTTTTCTATCACGAGCAGGTGGACATCGTTTACAAGCCCCTGAACATGGACGAGATCATCCGCAAGATCCGCCACGCCCTCCACCAGAAGCAGTTGCGCCGGGCGGAGGAAGAACTGCGGCGCCTGAAACAGGAAGCCCTGAGGCTTTTTCTGCGTTAACCGCAGGGGTCGGCTCAAGGGCGCCGCAACCTCAAAGCCGGGGAAAATGGCGGTCAGCTTTCAGCTAAACCTTCATGAACCCCAAATGTTTCACCCCCGAAGATGAAAAATCCCCCCTACCCCCCTTTATTAAAGGGGGGGTTTAAAAGTCCCCCTTTGAAAAAGGGGGATTTAGGGGGATTTGGGGGGTCACGGTAAAGCCTGCGGCTACCAAATGGGGCGGGCCTGGACACCCGCCCCACCATCTTTAGATGATTTCCGGGTGAGCCAGGGGCTCAGGCGCGACTGCCCGGTAAAGAACCGGCCGGCTCGCCCCGGCTCATTTAATCCCCCGCATCCGGGGAGAGGACCAAACAGCCCATGGAGGAAGCCCCATGAAGACCATATCCAGAGCCTTGATGAGCGTCACCGACAAAAGCGGCTTGCTGGAGTTCGCCAAGTTTCTCACGGAATATAAGGTGGAAATCCTGTCCACCGGCGGCACCGCCAAGATGCTCCGGGACGGCGGCGTCCCCGTGAAGGAGGTCTCGGACCACACGGGATTTCCCGAGATGCTGGACGGCCGGGTGAAGACCCTGCACCCCAAGATTCACGGCGGCATCCTGGGTCGCCGGGATGTGCCCGCCCACCTGGAACAGATGGCCAAACACGGCATCCAACCCATCGACCTGGTGGTGGTGAACCTCTACCAGTTCGAGCAGGCCGTGGCCAAGCCGGGCTGCACCCTGGAGGACGCCATCGAAAACATCGACATCGGCGGTCCCGCCATGCTCAGGTCCTCGGCCAAGAACTACAAGGACGTCACCGTGGTGGTGGAC
>JBGPBR010000178.1:0-4911 GCA_041481325.1 Desulfobaccia bacterium | reverse complement strand
CTTCCAGGGCCCGGCGGCGATAGGCCACCGCGAAGAGGGGCTCGATGCCGCTGGAGACACCGGCGATGATGCTGATGGTGCCGGTGGGGGCCACGGTGGTGACGGTGGCGTTACGCCGCGCCGGGCGGCCCTCCCGATGCCAGCGGCTCCGGAAGAAATTGGGGAAAGGGCCCCGTTCCCGGGCCAGGGCCTCGGACTGTTGCACGGCCCGGTCCTCAATGCGCACCATGATCTGCTCGGCCAGTTTTAGGGCTTCCGGAGAGTCGTAGGCAAGGCCCAGCCGGATGAACAGGTCCGCCAGTCCCATGACCCCCAGGCCGATTTTGCGGTTGGCCCGGGTGATCTCGGTGATTTGCGGCAGGGGGTAATAACTCTGGTCGATGACGTCGTCCAGGAACCGCACCCCTACGTCCACCAGGCGGTCGAGCTCGGGCCAATCGAAGCTGCCCCCGGCCGCCACCAGCCGGGCCAGGTTGATGGAGCCCAGGTTGCAGGATTCGTAGGCCAACAGGGGCTGTTCGCCGCAAGGGTTGGTGGCCTCCAGTTTGCCGATTTCCGGGGTGGGGTTGGCCCGCTCGATGGCGTCCAGAAAGATGAGGCCCGGGTCCCCGGTGCGGGCGGCATACCGGCAGATGAGATCGAAGACCTCTTTGGCCCTGAGTCTCCCCCATTCCTGCTGGGTGCGGGGGTTGATGAGGGGGTAGTCTTCGTCTTTGGCCTCCCGGCCCATGAAATCGTCGGTCACCGCCACGGAAAGGTTGAAATTGGTGAGGATCCCCAGCTCCCCCTTGGCCTGGATGAACTCCAGGATGTCCGGGTGGTCCACGTTGAGGATGCCCATGTTGGCGCCCCGGCGCCGGCCACCTTGCTTCACCACTTCGGTGGTGGTGTCGTAGATGCGCATGAAGCCCACCGGGCCGGAAGCCACCCGGCCGGTGCTCCGCACCTGGTCGCCCCGGGGCCGGAGATGGGTGAAACTGAAGCCGGTGCCGCCCCCGGTCTGGTGGATGAGGGCCATGTCCCGCACCCCTTCCAGGATGGAGCGCATGTCGTCCGCCACCGGGATGACGAAACAGGCGGCCAACTGGCCCCGGGGCAGACCGGCGTTCATCAGGGTGGGGGTGTTGGGCAGAAATTTCAAGGAGACCATGACTTCGTGGAAGATCTCGGTCCAACGCCCCGCCGCGGCGGCGCCGCCGTAGCGGGCCTCGGCCTCGCCCACCCCCCGGGCCACCCGCCGGAAGAGCTCTGCCGGGGTCTCCATCACCTGGCCGTCAGGGTCCCGGCGCAGATAGCGGTCCTCCAGGACCCGGAGGGCAATGGGGCGGAAAAGAGGGTTTTCGGTTTTCGGTTTTGGGTTTTCGGTGGGCGGCAATTTCGGGGCCATTTGCATCTCGCTCCCATCGTTAATACTACCGGGACGGTGGCGGACTATTCCATAATTTTATCTCGATTAAAGCAGCACGTTTTTCACCGAAAACCGAAAACCGAAAACCAAAAACCGTCTCTTAAATAATGCCCCACTTCCGGGCCCGCTCCTGGTAGGCCGGGGGGAATTCGGGGGAGAAGTTCTGGTAGACGGTGATGGGGTAGCGGGCCCCGATCTTTCTAGCCGCGTCTTTGAGGCCGATGAGGGCGCCTTCCAGATAGGCGGCGGGCAGGGACACCACCATCTCGTCGTCCTGGGTCATGGAAAAGATGCGGTCGCCCATCCCGGGGATCACCACCCGGGCTTCGCCGCTGCGGTAGGGGCCGATGAGGTACTGGCTGCACTCCACCTTGCCCCCGAACTCGCCGGTGACCCGCTTGCCCATGGAATAGGTGATGGCCTGGATGAGGCGCATGAGCTGGGCCGGATTGCCGTAGACCACCACCACTTCCGGGTCCAGGGTCAGGCGCTCCAGGGGACAGAGGTAAACGGCCTCCACTTCCTGGGGCTCGAAGCGGGGCAGGGCCTCAACTTCTTTGAGGGCCGGGCCAATGGCCTGGTGGAAGCCCACCTCGCAGAACAGCTGGCCCAGCTCCAGGATGGGGTCGGTGGCCGGGGTGAAGCCGAAGACCAGCATGCCGGGGATGCAGATGAGGTCTTCCTGGGTGAGGCCCACGGGCCAACCGTAGACCCGGGCCAGGGTCACCGCCTGGCAGATGGTCACCTTTTTCCCGAACACCTTGGAAGGCCGCCGGACCTTCTCCGGCAAGGCCGCGGCATTTTTCAGAAAGGTGACCCCGAAGGGCTCCGTCTTCAGGCGCATGGCTTCTTTTAACTGGGTGGCGGCGGCTTGGTAATCCATTAGTTTCCTTCCTTGGCTGGCAGTTAGGGTCAGGTTCTGGAATATGCCATAATGGGCAAATATTAAGACTTAAACCCCGGAGGTGCAAGGGTTAACCCGCCCTTTTCCCTTGGCCTGCAGGGGGGTTGCCGGTAAAATGAAACAATTGGCCGGGAAATGCGGCTCTTCCTTTTTCGGCCTCGGGCTTGAAAAGTTCAAGGTTCAAGGTTCAAGGTTCAAAGTTAATGTAGGATGCCCACTGGGTACCAAACCGGCTGAAAACCGAAAACCGATAATGCCTTTTTACGAAAAACTCAAAACAAAAAACCATCCCATGGCAGCAGAGAAAATCCCTTTCCATGTCTTGACCTCCGAGGAAGCCCTAAGGCGCTTGGGGAGCGGCCCGAAGGGCCTGAGCCGGTCCCGGGCCGGGGAGCTTCTGGAGCTTTACGGCCCCAACGAGCTCACCGCGGGCCGGAAAATCTCCCCCTTGCTGATTTTCCTGCGGCAATTCGCCAACCTCTTGATCGTCATCCTGATCGTAGCCACCGTGGTCTCCTTCTTTTTGGGAGAGCACCTGGACGCCTACGTCATCCTGGCCATCATCCTTGCCTGCGCGGTTCTGGGTTTCATCCAGGAGTACCGGGCGGAGCAGGCGGCCGCGGCGCTGCAAAAACTGGCGGCGCCGGAGGCCACGGTTATCCGGGGGGGCCAAGAGGAGGCCATCCCGGCCCGGGAGGTGGTGCCCGGCGACCTCCTGGTGCTGCGCACCGGGGACCGGGTTGCGGCGGACGCCAGGCTGTTGGAGGAAGTCAACCTGAAGGCCGACGAGGCCATCCTCACCGGGGAGTCCACCTCGGTCTTCAAGGGGACCGGGCCGGTGGCGGCGCCGGAGACCCCGGTGGCCGACCGGACCTGCATGGTGTTCGGGGGCACCGTGATCATCTATGGGCGGGGCCGGGCCGTGGTCACCACCACCGGCATGGACACGGAGTTCGGCCAGATCGCCCGCTTGCTGGGCGACGTGGCGGCGGAACCCACCCCCCTGGAAAGGCGCATGCACCTCATCGGCCGGGTCCTGGGACTCATCTGCCTGGTGGTGGCCGCAGGCGCGGTGTTATTGGGGGTCTTCCGGGGCCACGGCTGGCTGGAGATGCTCATCTGGGGCCTCAGCCTGGCGGTGGCCGCGGTGCCCGAGTCCCTGCCGGCGGTGGTCACCGGGGCCCTGGCCATCGGCACCACCCGCATGGCCCGGCGCCGGGCCATCGTCAAGAGGCTGCCCGCGGTGGAGACCATGGGCTCCACCACCGTTATTTGCACCGACAAGACCGGCACTTTGACCAAGAACGAAATGACCGCCCGCCGCCTTTACCTGGACGGCCGGCAGATCGAGGTGACCGGCTCGGGCTACCAGCCCCGGGGGGAATTTTTGGTGGCGGGCGCCAGGATCAACCACCGGGAAGATACGGTCCTGGAATTCGCGGTTCGCATCGCCGCCCTGTGCAACGACGCCACCCTGGAGGAAAAAGAAGACGGCTGGGCGGTCAGGGGCGACCCCACCGAGGGGGCCCTGGTGGTGTTGGCCCGAAAGTTCGGGTTGTCGCGGAAAAAATTGTCGGCCGAATTCCCCCGGGTGGCGGAAATCCCCTTTTCCTCCGAAACCAAGCGAATGAGTACCATCCACGGCGCTCCCCCGGGCTTCCTCATGGGGGTCAAGGGGGCCCCGGAAAGCCTGCTCTCCCGGTGCCGCAAGAAGTTAACCGGAGACGGCGAGCGGGACCTGGGTGAGGCCGACCGCCAGGAAATCGCCGCCCAGGCCGCGGGCATGGCCCACCAGGCCCTGCGGGTCCTGGGCCTGGCCTACAAACGGCTGGAGGCTCTCCCCGACCTGGAGTTCGAGCCGGATCGGGATCTGGTCTGGGTGGGACTGGCCGGGCTCATCGACCCGCCCCGGGACGAGGCGTTGGAGGCGGTGCGGCGCTGCCGCCAGGCCGGCATCCGGGTCATCATGATCACCGGCGATCACCCGGACACCGCCGAGGCCATCGCCCGGGAGGTGGGGCTGATCCCGAGAGAAGGCGGCGGCCGGGCGGTTCTCACCGGCACGGACGTGAACAACCTGAGTGACCCCGAACTCAGTGAGGCCCTGGCCGTAGCCCGGGTCTTCGCCCGGGTGTCCCCGGAGCATAAGCTGAAAATTGTGGAGGCGCTGCAGAAGCGCGGCCACGTCGTGGCCATGACCGGAGACGGGGTGAATGACGCGCCGGCCTTGAAGAAAGCTAACATCGGCGTGGCCATGGGGATTGCCGGAACCGAAGTATCCAAGGAAGCGGCGGACATGGTCCTGCAGGATGACAATTTTTCCACCATCGTGGCCGCCGTCGAAGAAGGACGGATCATCTACGACAACCTCCGCAAATTCATCAAGTACCTCTTGACCACCAACTCGGGGGAAATCTGGCTGATGCTCGCGGCCCCGCTCTTAGGCATGCCGCTTCCCCTGCTTCCCATCCAGATCCTCTGGATCAACTTGGTGACCGATGGTTTCCCGGCGCTGGCCCTCGGGCTCGAACCGGCCGAACGCCACACCATGCGGCGCCCGCCCTATCCGCCGAATGAGAATTTCTTCGGACGCGGCCTG
>JBGPBR010000177.1:0-4916 GCA_041481325.1 Desulfobaccia bacterium | reverse complement strand
TAAATCCCCCTTTTTCAAAGGGGGACTTTTTACCCCCCCCTTAATAAAGGGGGGTAGGGGGGATTTTTCTCCTTCGGGGGTGAAACCCTTGGGGTCCATGAAGGTTTAGCCTGCGCCGGCACCGGCTGGAAGCCGGCGCCGCCGATGCGACCAAGCTTTTGAGACCAGAGTTGTGAATTTAAATCGCCACGCCTTGCAACCTATGCTGGTGGAGAACACCGCGCCCCGAGGAGGGAAAATGACACATGCCGGGTTTAAGATTGTCGTCCTTCTGCTGAGCCTGCTGCTCGGCCTGGTTCCGGCCTGGTCCCAGACCAAAGGAGGGGCCGCCGACCTCACCGCCCAGATGGCCCAGGGCTACGACCTGATTCAAGCGGGCAAGCTCGACCAGGCTCAGGAAATCTACCACCGGGTGCTCCAAGCCGACCCCGGCAATCCGCTGGCCCTCAATAACCTGGCCGCCATCATGGTGAAGAAGGGCGATTATAAAAAGGCCCTGGGCTATCTGGAGCAGGCCAGACCCCGGGCCAAAGGCTACAAGGTGTACGTCAGCCGGATGTGCGACATCAACGGCGTCTGCCTGGCCCTCCGTCCCAGTACCGACCAGTTCAGCGGGGATGACCTGGCATCCTTGATTGATCTCAATATCTCCATGGTCAAGATAACCGTCATCGAAAACAGACGGTAGCGCCGAGAGCGCTCCGACCGGGGTAAAGCGAAGCGCTCCAGGCCTTAGGGCTTATGGGCCTGAAAGCGTTGAGCCCGAACCTGCCACTGGTCATCAGCAGGTTGGCCCTGGTCCAATTGGGCCTTGATCCGGGCCAGGCGGAACCTGGCGGGTGGATGAGTCTTGAATCTGATCCACCCTTTTTGTTCATACGCGGCCATCTTGACAAGCAACGAGACCAGGGCCTGGGGGTCGTAACCCGCCCGCCTCAAGGTCCGCAGGGCTTCCTGGTCGGCGGCCAGTTCGGTGGCCCGGCTGAAGCCCTTGACCATCATGGTCTTGGCCACGTCATCCACGGAGCCCTCGAACAGACCGGCAAGCATCGCCAGGCGCCCGCCGCCGCCCCGTTCTTCGGCCGCCTTGACCCTTAAGGGAGCCGCCGCCTCGGCCCAGCGCGACTGCCTGATGGCCTTGATGCCGTCCCGGTGGGCCACGTGGGCCACTTCATGGGCCAGCACCGCGGCCAGTTCATCTTCACGGTCGCACATCTGGATGACGGCGCGGCTGATCAGGATGATGCCCCCGGGGCAGGAGAAGGTGTGGTGCTCGGGGGTGTCCAGGACCCCGAAGTGATAACCTCCCAGGGTGCCGGGGCGAGAGGATTTGCGGGCCACGGCCAGGCCAACCTGATTGACGTAGAGGGTGAGCCTGTCGTCCTTAGAGAGGGGATACTGGGACAGGATCTGGGCCGCCACCGCCCGCCCTACCCGGCGTTCCTCGGATTCCCTGATAGGTCGGGGCATCCGCCCCCCACCGCCGCGGCTCATGGCCCGGAGGTCGTCCTGGGACCCGCCCTCCGTCACGGGATAGCCCCAAAGCAGGAAGACCCCCACCACCATTGAAATCAAACGAGGCATACGGCGCAACAATCTTGGATTCCCCTCCCTTTCACCCCCGCGGCACCAGGCGATAGACTTCAATCAACGGCAGGTCCTGCTCCTCGGCCATCTGGCGGCAGGCCTCGTACTCCGGCATGAGCCGCCGGCGGCCGCCGTATTCCATGACCTTCACCGTCAGCGGCCCGTAGGGCGTCTCCAGCGTCTCCTGCCAGCGCCGGGCCGCCACCCGCTCCACTTCCGAGACCCGCACCCCCAGGGTGGTGGAATCCACAAAGAGGCGGGCCAGCAGCGCCTCCCGGGCCGCCGGCAGGGCGATCACCGTGAGGCCCACCCCGGGCCGGTTCTTTTTCATCTGGATGGGACTCAAAGCCACGTCCAGGGCCCCGGCGGCGAACAGGCCCGCCATCAACGGCTCGTAGAGCTCGGGGTTCATGTCGTCCAGGTGGGTCTCCAGCACCAGGACGCGCTCTTTGAGGCCCGGCGCCTGCCGGACGGGCTCCCCCAGGCAGAGGCGGAGCAGATTGGGGTGCCCCGGCAATTCCCGGGTCCCGGCGCCGTAGCCCACCCCGGTTAGAACAAGGGGCGGGCAAGGCTCGGGAACCGCCTCCAGGCCCTTTAAGATGACGGCCCCGGTGGGGGTCACCAGCTCGCCGGGCAGGTCGGTGCCGTAAATGGGCAGACCTTTGAGGAGTTCCAGGGTGGCGGGGGCCGGGTTGGGAAGCTTGCCGTGGGCCGCGGCGATCATCCCCCAGCCCATGGGCAGCGGACTAACGAAGACCCGGGTGACCCCCAGGCGCTCCATGCCGTAAGCCACCCCCACCAGGTCCAGGATGGTGTCCAGGGCCCCCAGCTCGTGGAAGTGGACCTCGTCCAGGGGCTGGTCGTGGATCTTGGCCTCCACCTCCCCCAGGAGGCGGAACATCTTGAGGCTCCGGGCCTTCACCCCGGGGGCCAAGGGCGAGCTGTTGATGAGGGCGCAGATTTCCGAGTAGCTCCGGGTAGGCTGCGCCGTCCGGAACCGGTAATGCGTCTTCACCTGGACCCCGGTCAGGTGGCCCTTCATCACCCGGCCGGCGGTCAGCTCCAGCTCCGCCAGCCCCAGCAAATTCAGGAGCTCCTGGAGTTCGGAGGCGGGGAGGCCCAGGTCGATGAGGGCCCCCAGGGTCATGTCGCCGCTGATGCCGGCGAAACAGTCGAAAAAGGCCCAGGACTCAGCTCGGGTTGCCGTCGACAAAGAGCTCCACCTCCTTTACGGCCCGGGGCTCGGCCTGGCGCACCGTGAACCTGAGATTCCGGTACCGCAGCTGCTCGCCGCCCCGCGGCAGCTCTCCCAGTTGGGAGATGAGAAACCCCGCCAGGGTCTCGTAATCCCCGGACGGCAGGTCCAGGTGCAGGATTTCGTTCAGGGCCTTGATCTCCATGCGGGCGTTGATCAGGTAATGGCCTTCCCCTAATTTTTTAAACGGGGTGACCTCCTGATCGAACTCGTCGGTGATTTCGCCCACAATCTCTTCCAGCAGGTCTTCGATGGTGACGATGCCCGTGGCCCCGCCGTATTCGTCCACCACCACCGCCAGGTGGATGCCTTGACGCTGCATCTCCGAGAGCAGGCGGTCGATCTTTTTCAATTCCGGCGCAAAGGTGACGTGGCGGAGGTAAGGCTTGACGGAGTTCCCCGACACCTCTTCCCCCAGCAGGTCGAAATCCTGCAACACCCCGACGATGTTGTCGATGCGGCGATGATAGACCGGCAGCCTCGAGAACCTGGTGGTGGTGAACTCCTCCAGGGCCTGGGCCACGGAACTGGTGTCCGGGACCGCGGTCACCCGGATCAAGGGCACCATGACTTCCTTGACGGTGCGCAGGCTGAACTGCAGGATGCGGTGGATGAAGACCCGTTCCTTGCTCTTGAGGTCCATTTCCGGGCCGCTGCCGGCCACCACCAGCCTGAGGTCTTCCCGGGTGATGAAAGGCAGATGACCCGTCTTGGGAGCCCCGGTGAGGTGAAGCAGGGCCCGGCTCAGCGTCGCAAACACGATGGTGATGGGATAGATGAGCCAGGACAAGGTCCACAGGGCCGGCGCCAGGCGCTCGGCCAGCAGGTTGGCCTGCTGGCGGCCGATGGACTTGGGGATGATTTCCCCAAAGATGAGGATGACGGGCGGCAGCACCGCCATGGCCGGCACGGTCCCGGCCTCGCCCAGCACCTTCAGAAAAAAGGCGGTGACCAGGATGGTGTTGGCGGCCGCCGACATGTAGGCCCCCAGCAGGGTGGTGGCCAGGAGGTATTCCGGTTTGCTCAGCAACTTCAAGGCCACTGCGGCCCCGCGCTGCCCCTCGGCGGCCCGGTGCTGCAGGCGCCGGCGATTGGCCGACACCAGGGCGATCTCCGAAGCCGCGAAGAACCCTTCCAGGAGCAGCAGCGGGATAAAAAATATCAGGAAGCCGTAGGTCATGGCTGGCGGCGCACCTCTATCTCCAGGATGCGGGTGCCTTTCATGCGCAAGACCCGGAATGAGAGATTTTGATAAGTTATGATCCGCCCTTCCTTGGGCACGGTGCCGAACAGATTGAGGACGAAGCCGCCCACGGTATCGAATTCTTCGGCGGGAAGTTTCACCACCAGGGTTTCGCTGAAGTCCGCCATGGACATGGCGGCCTTGACCCGCCAGAGGCCCGGAGCCACTTCCCGCCACAGTTCCTCTTCCACCTGGAACTCCTGGGGGATCTCGCCGCAGAGTTCTTCCAGCAGGTCCTCCACCGACACCAGCCCCACCAGGGCGCCGTACTCGTCCACCACCAGGGCGAGCCTGAGGCGCTGGGACTGGAGCTCGCCCAGGAGGTCAAAGGCCTTCTTATTCTCTGGCACGAAGTGCGTCGGGCGCAGGATGTTCCGGAGGACGCTCTCGTCACAGGGCTTATGATGGCTGACGGCCAGGATGTCCTTGGCGTGCAGGATGCCCAGGATGTTGTCCGGGTCCTCCTCATAGATGGGCACCCGGGAAAAACGGGAGCGCTTGATTTCCCCGATCATCTCCTCCATGGGCATCTCGATGGGCAGGGTGAACATGTCGGGCCGGGGCAACATGATCTGCCCCACCCGCAGTTCCCCGAAGCTCAAGAGGTTCTGGATGAAGTCCCGCTCCATCTCCGCGATGACGCCCCGGCGGTGGCTGTCTTCCACCATGCGGACGAAATCTTCCTGCTGCACCCTGGGTACGGGCAGCTCCGGGCGAAACCCCATCATGGCCAGCAACCCCCGGCTGATCTGGGTGAACACCACCCGGAAGGGAGTCAGGATAATGATCAAAGGCTGAACCAGGGGGGCGGTCAAACCGGCCAGGCGGCCG
>JBGPBR010000176.1:0-4920 GCA_041481325.1 Desulfobaccia bacterium | reverse complement strand
TGGCCCGCATCAGCCGGGTGACCCTGGAGAAGTTCTACCAGCAGGTGAAGGACGGCGCGGTCAAGGAACTGAAGATGGTGCTCAAGGCCGACGTGCACGGCTCCATCGAAGCCCTGGCCAAGGCCCTCTCCGAGCTGGGGACCAAGGACATCAAGGTCTCCATGATCCACTCCGGCATGGGGGAAATCACCGAGAGCGACATCATGCTGGCCTCGGCCTCCGACGCCATCGTGGTGGGCTTCAACGTGCGGGCCAACCCCAAGGCCCTGGCCCTGGCCGAGCAGGAGCAGGTGGATGTGCGGTTCTACGACATCATCTACAACCTGCTGCAGGATATTCACGCCGCCCTGGAAGGTCTGCTGGAGCCCATCGTGGAAGAGAAGGTCTTGGGACGGGCCGAAGTGCGCCAGGTCTTCGTCATTTCCCGGCTGGGCACCATCGCCGGCTGCATGGTCCAGGACGGCAAGATCGAGCGCAACGCCCTGGCCCGGGTCCTGCGCCAGGGGAAAACCTTGTCCGACGGCGGCAAGGTCAATTCCTTGAAGCGTTTCAAAGAGGACGCCAAGGAAGTGCTGGCGGGCTACGAATGCGGCATCGGCATCGACCGGTTCAACGACTTCCAGGTGGGTGACATCATCGAAGCCTATGTGCAGGAAAAGGTGAAGGCCACCCTGGAGGCCCCGGCGGCCAGGCCGGAGCGGGAAGCGGAAGAGTAAAAGAAATTCACCGCTATGACCACCAAAACCACCGAGAAAGGATAATTCGTCTATTCGTCTAGAGGTCCTGGCGAATCGCCAAGACCTCTAGGGCGATACTTAGTGAATCTTGGTGAACTTGGTGCCCTAAGTGGTAAAAAACTATTTTTGTTTTTGCGAGCTTACCCATGATCGTCGCGGCTGTCTGCATCACCTTGTTCATCCCGGAGAACGACTCCCTCAAGGGCAAGCGCAAGGTGGTCAAGAGTCTCATTGAAAAAGTGCGCCACAAGTTCGAAGCGGCCGTCGCCGAAGTGGGGGACAACGACTTGTGGCAGAAAGCCCGGATCGGGGTGGCGGTGGTGGGCAACGACCCCCAACTCCTCAACACCCGGTTGAGACATATTATGAGCTACATGGAGAACCTGCACCTGGCTGAAATCATCGACTCCCAGGTGGAACTCTGTTACCTGGAAAAGTAAAGAACCATGGGGCGGGCCTCCATGCCTGCCACCTCAGGGCTGCCGGTTATAATTAACCATGGCATAAAATCAGTCCGGAAGATTTGGGGCTGGATGGATGGAAGTCCCCCTTTCGAAAAGTTAATTACCAGACCCAACCCTGGCTGGCGGATGAGAAATAAGGCCTTACCTGCGGCAAGATAAGGATTCTTGAATACGATTATGAAGATCTCATATTCCCGCCTTCCCCGTGGCCGCCCCCATCGGGTGGCGGAGCTCCTGCGGGAACTCCTGGCCGAGGTCCTGCTGCAGCGCAGCGCCGATCCGCGCCTGCATGACCTCACCCTCACCGAGGTGGAGGTGAGCCCCGACCTGAAGCAGGCCCGGGTCTATTACGTGGTGCGCCAGGGAGCCGATGCGGCCCAGGCCGGGGCCGCCCTGGACAAGGCCCTGGGCTTCATCAAGCAGGAGGTGGCCCGGGAGCACATCCTCCGGACCATGCCGGAGTTCATCTTCCTGCCGGACCAGGGCCTGGACCGGTCGGCGCGGCTGGAGCAGTTGCTGCGGGAAGCGCGTGAGTCAGAGGGATCCAACAGTTCAGAAGATTAGTAGCATTACAAGAAGACAAAGCTGAGAGGGCGTTGGCAGCCATGGGTAAGGTAAGGAGAAAAGAACCAGAGATTATCCTTAGGGACGGCAAGCCGGCGGCGGTGATCCTGGATATCGATGAATACCAGGAGATGTTGGAGCGGCTTGAGGATATGGAAGATTTAAAGCTACTGGCTGAGATGCGAAAAAAACGTCTCAAGTTTAAGAAATTGGAAGATTTTATGGAGGAGTACCGCCTGAGTGTATGAGATATTTCTTGAACATTCGGCGGAACGCGACCTCAGGAAGCTATCGGCAGAGGTATTCCATCGAATTATTTTTCATATAAAGGGTCTGGCGGACAACCCCAGACCGCCAGGATGCCGAAAAATCGTGGGATCGAGAAATGACTGGCGTATTCGGGTTGGAACCTATCGGATTATTTATGAAATTGATGAAAAAGCCCATGCCATAAGGGTGATGCGGGTACGGTACCGAAGCGAAGCCTATCGTTAGGTAGTAAACGTATTCGCCAATCTCAAAAAGGCTAGGGTGAGTTTGATGATTCGTGATCAAATACAAAGAAAATTGTGCTGAATTTATGCACTCCGGCATCCTCCTCATCGACAAGCCTGCGGGCGTCACCTCCTTCGAGGTGGTGCGCCGGGCCCGGCGGGCGTTAAAGGTCAGGAAAATCGGGCATCTGGGCACCCTGGACCCCTTCGCCACCGGCCTTTTGCCCCTGTGCCTGCTGGAGGCCACCAAGCTGGTGCCGTTCCTGATGCCGGAGCCCAAGACCTACCGGGCCGCGGTGCAGCTGGGGGCGGCCACCGACACCCAGGACTTGACCGGGGAGGTGGTGGCCCGGAGCGACGCCCTGCCGGCGCCGGCGGAAGTCCTCCGGGCGGCCCGGGGTTTTGTGGGGGAACTGCTGCAGACGCCCCCCATGTATTCGGCGCTGCACCACCAGGGGCGGCGCCTCTATCAGCTAGCCCGCCGGGGCGAAGTGGTGGAACTCCAGCCCCGGAAGGTGGTGGTCTACCACCTTGAAGTGGATGAGATTGCCATGCCCCTGGTGACGCTGACGGTGAAGTGCTCCCAGGGCACCTACATCCGGACCCTGGCCCACGACCTGGGCGCGGCCCTGGGGTGCGGCGGCCACCTGGCGGCCTTGCGGCGCCTGTGCGTCGGCCCATTCGCGGTGGAGGCGGCCTTGCCCCTGGCGGCGCTGGCCGAGATGACCGGGGAGGAGCTGGCCTCACGCCTCATCCCCCTGGCCCGGTGCCTGCCGGACCTGAAGCAGGTAACCGTCGCTCCGGAGCAGGTTAGGCAAATCCGCCAGGGGCGGTCCCTCTTATGGGCGGGAAACGGGCTGGCCTTGGGGGAGCAGGTCAGGGTGATGGCCGAGACCGAACTGGTGGCCGTGGCCCGGGTTCAGGGCAAACCGGACCAAACGCTGCTGAGCCCCGTGCGGGTTTTCGCTTCGGGGGTTTGAGGAGCGCGCTTGCTGAATTGAGTAATTTAAAATCAAGCCTGAACTTGACCCCGGGGTGTTTATCAGTCCCTCTTTCCTAAAGGGGGATTATCTGAGGGCTATTTATTATCCCCCTGCCCCCCTTAGGAAAAAGGGGGAATTAATCCGGTGTTTTAACGTCGCCTCATTCATGAGGCAGACTGCGGATTGAAGGAAAGTGCATTGGCCTCTAATCTTTTGGCAAGGGAGAGGGCGCAAGATATGGACGCATAAAATCAAATCAGCCAGACCGCAGGCGCCCGTCCGGGTAAAGCCCGGCGCCCCGGCTGGCTCGAGGCCATGGTGCCGCCCCGGCCCTGCACTCTCCGCCGGGATCAGGGGTGCGGTTCTCGGATGCAGAACCACTGGATTCAAAAGCTAAGCTTAAGCTGAACCGATTCGCCAAAGGAGGAAGACGTGGGCTTATCTACGGATCAGAAACAGGAAGTTATTAACCGTTATCGGCTGCACGACGCGGACACTGGCTCTCCGGAAGTGCAGGTTGCCATTTTGAGCGAGAGGATCACTTACCTGACGGGCCATTTCAAGAGTCACGCCAAAGACCACCACTCCCGTCGGGGACTGATCAAGCTGGTGGGCCAGCGCCGGCGCCTCCTGAACTATCTGAAGAACAAAGACATCGATCGCTACCGAACCCTCATTGAGCAATTAGGGCTTAGAAAATAGGAGGCTTAACTGACTAACATGTCAAAGACATTTACGGTGGAAATTGGAGGCCGGGACCTCCATTTCGAAACGGGCCGGTTGGCCCAGCAAGCCAGCGGTTCGGTGCTGGTAAGATACGGGGAGAGCGCGGTGCTGGTCACTGCGATGATGTCCGACGACGTCCGGGAGGGCATCGACTTCCTGCCTCTGACCTGCGATTACATTGAGAAGGCTTACGCCGCGGGCCGGGTGCCCGGCGGCTTTTTCCGGCGTGAGATCGGGCGGCCTTCAGAAAAGGAGACCTTGACCTCCCGGCTGATCGACCGGCCTATGCGGCCACTGTTTCCCAAGGGTCTCATCAACGAGATCCAGATCATCGCCACGGTGCTCTCCGGGGACCTGGAAAACGACCCGGACGTGGTGGCCTTGAACGGGGCCGCCGCGGCCCTGGAGATTTCCGACATCCCCTTCAACGGCCCGGTGGCCGCGGTGCGGGTGGGGAAGATCGACGGGCAACTAATCGTCAATCCCACCAATTCCCAGATGAAGGAAAGCACCCTCAATCTCATCGTGGCCGGCGCCCCCCAGGGCCTGGTCATGGTGGAGGCCGGGGCCAAAATGGTCCAGGAGGACGAAGTCCTGGAGGCCCTGTTCTTCGCCCAGGAGCAGATCCAACCCATTCTGGCGACCATCAGCCGGATGCGGGAAGAGATCGGGCTGCCCAAGCGCCTGACGCCGGAGCCGCCGGATTACGGCGATCTGCCCCAGCGCATCGAAGACTTGGCCCGGGACCGCATCATCCAGGCGGTGAAGCAGCCGGAGAAGCTGGCTCGCCGCCACGGCATGGCGGAGGTCAAGCAGGAAGTCCTGGCCGACCTGGGAGAGGAAGCCGAAGGCCGGGAAAAGCTGGTGGGCGCTCTGTTCAAAGACGCCCAGAAGCGGGTGGTGCGGCAGATGGTGGTCAACGAGCAGCGGCGCATCGACGGCCGCGGCTTCA
>JBGPBR010000175.1:0-4931 GCA_041481325.1 Desulfobaccia bacterium | reverse complement strand
GGGCCCGGCTCATGGTGTGTAACTGCTCTCGCATCTCGGGACTCAAAACCATTGGTGGAATCGGTCGACCAAGGGGCATAGCTTCTCCTTTCATCTGGAAGAAGCATACCATAAAACGATTGCTTATTAAAGTTATTCATGAAACAAAACACTAGCCCCCCTTTTTCAAAGGGGGGAACTTAGCGGAATTCCTTTGAAAGTCCCCCTTTGCCAAAGGGGGATTCAGGGGGATTAAAAAACCAGCACTTGGAAGGAATTTTTGGCAAACGCGCTAGTATGTCCAAAATATCGCCGGTGCAACCGCAAATTTGCGCTTAACCGAGTCTCTGACGGCTGCGGGCCTGAATCAGGAGTCCCCCGGGGGTTAGAAAAAGTCGGTGAGGAACGGGTTGTGGATTTTTTCCACCGCCAGGGTGGAGGTGGGGGTGTCGCCGTAGTCGTGGCCGGGCCAGACGACGGTCTCGTCCGGCAGGGGCATAATTTTCGCCGCCAGCGAGGCTATGAGGGCCTCCAGCGATCCTCCCGGCAGATCGGTGCGCCCCGCCGCGCCTACGAACAGGGTGTCGCCGGTGAACAGGTGGCCCGGAAAGTAAAGGCAGATGGCCCCGGGGGTGTGGCCCGGGGTGTGGAGAATGGCGGCCTGCCGGCGTCCCAGGGGCAGCCGGTCGCCGTCTTTGACCAGGAGATCGGCGTGCTCCAGGGGCGGGAAACCCTCAGCCCGGGCCGCGGCTTGCATTTCCGGGCGGCTGAAGAATTCCCAGTCCAGGTGGTGGACGACGACGCGGGCCCCGGTGGCCTCGGCCCAGTGGCGGTTCCCCGCAACGTGGTCCGCATGGCCGTGGGTGTTGACGATCCACTTGAGGCGCCAGCCCTCTTGCCCCAGGCGCCCCAAGAGATGGGGGTCGGGGCCGCCGGGGTCGATGAGGAGGGCTTCCCCGGTCTCAGGGCAGGCCACCAGGTAGGTGAGCACCTGGAGGGGGCCCACCGCCCGGGAGGTTATGGTCAGGGGCACGGCGGTTTCCTTCGGAAATTGTGGCTAAAGAGCTCTCCGGAATAATTACGCCTTGCGTTTCAAACCGCGGTTTGCCAGCCGCAGGCTCCAGCCTGCGCCCCCCAGGCGAGACGCCGGTGCCGCCGGTAGGTCAAAAAATGGCTGGTGGGCCCGCCCCGCCAGCTACCTGCTACCCTGACCCTACGCCGGTATCAGCGGCCCAGGAAATTGAAGACCATCTGCTGGTTGCGCAGGGCATAGATGGCGGCCTTGATGTAGCGCCGATGGGCCTGCTCGTATTCTTCTTTGGCTTCCCGTTGATATTTCGTCGACACCTCCGGCTGGGAGGCCTCCAGTTGCTGGGCCTTCTTTTCCTTGTCTTCCGCGGATTTCATCAGGCGGTCCGCGGCGGCGCGCTCATCCGCGGCCAGTTTCTGGTTGATGGCCTCCTGCTGGGTTTCCTTATCGGTGAGGAGGCGATCCTTCTGGTCCTGGCCGCATTCCTTCTGCAGGATGGTGAACAGGGAGTTGGCCTCCTTCACCAGGGACTTGGCTTCGGCCGTGTACCTGGCGGTCAGTTTCTTTTCGGCCTGGTCCAGCAGGCCCACGGCCCGCTTGAAAAGGATGGCGTGGTCCGGGCCGCACTTGGCTTTGGCGGTCTGGGCCAGGGTGGCGCCCGCCAGGATCAGGGCCAGAAAAAATCCCAGAAAAATCGCGGCATACCGTGGCAGAGTCATAGTCCGTCCTTTATTAATGAAGCTGATAGGTTTCGGTGATGGCTCGCTGGAACCGGGGGCGATAAATCAGGTCGAAGGCCGTTTCCTTGCCGGGGAACAACATCAAGGCCTGGCGGCGCAATTTGTCCACGATCTTCCCGGCCTGGGTCATCGTAAGCCGCCCGGACCGGATCTCCAGGAGAGCCAGGTCCACCATAAAACGCAGGTATCGCAAGTTGCGGTTTTCTTCCCGGATGGCCTGGCGCCGGACCGCCTCATCCATCTCTGTCAAGGTTCTTGCCCCGGAATCGACGCCGGAGCTGATCTGAAGCCCGCTCCGGCGCCATCTCTTCGGTGGCGGACGCCTCCTATTCTACCGCCGCTTTCTTGTCTTGTAAAGGGGAAAGCCTGACCTCCCGGCAGGAGGAGGGATCCCCGGGGGCCGGCGCCGGCGGCGGCCCCGGTTCGGGCGGGCCTTTGGTGACCTCCTGGGCGATGCCTTCCCTGGCCTTAAGGATGGGGGGCACCTTGTCCCAGTCGATGCGGTCCGTGAGCCGGTAGATTTCGGCCAGGTCCTTGAGGTATTCCATGGCCTTTATCTTCTTCTGGTAAATGTCGGGGTGGGCTTCCAGGTAGATGCGGCCCTCGGGAGTGAGGGCCAGCTTGACGGGCCGGTAGATGATCTTCACCGGGGTGCCCACCTCCACCTGAGGGAAAAGGGCGGAGATCTCATCCGGCAGCATGCGGATGCAGCCGTGGGACACGTAGTAGCCCACGCTCCAGGGCCGGTTGGTGGCGTGGATACCCACCCCCGAGGCGGAGGTGCCCATCCAGAATTTCCCCAGGGGATTCTGGGGGCCCGGCGGCACCTTTTCGCACACCTCCAAACCCTGTTCGTCCATCTCCTCCTGGATGGAAGGAGGGACGTTCCAGGTGGGGTTCTTGCGCTTCTCCACGATCTTGTAGGTCCCGGTGGGGGTGGGCCAGCTGGGTTTGCCCACCGCCAGGGAATAGCGCCGCTGGTAAGTGCCGTTCACGAAACGGTACAGCAGCAGCTCCGGCAGGTTGATGACAAAGCCGTGGTCCAACTCCGCCGGCACGATATGGGTGGTGTTGAATTTCAGAACCATGCCCTTGGTGATTTTATAAGGCTTATCCAGGCAGTTCTGTTTGGCCACCACGGTCCACTTCACCCCTTTTGCCGCGGCCAGCAGGCCCAGGGTCGTCTTTCCCGGAACCTCAAGGTACTCTTCGCCGCCGGTCACCTCTCGGTAGAGGGGCGGGGGGTTGGGGGCGGCGAGCGCCGGCGGCGCCGCAGTCAGCAGAACCAATAATGATAGTAAGGCCAGACGCGTCATAATCAGTATTCTACCTCTGTTTCATAAGGAAAGTGATCCGAGGGATAGCGGCCCTGGCGCTGGTCGGTGACCATGGCGGCTCGCCGCACCCGAAACGGCGGGGTGACCAGGATCCAGTCGATGCGGGCCCCCCGGGGAACGCCGTCAAAGCTATGCACGGAGGCGGCCTCCTCCTCGGCCGGGTGCATGGCCCGCCAGGTGTCCGTCAAGGGGCTCTCGGGGTTGATAAACTGCCGGTAAACCGGCGAATCCGGTGGCTCGTTGAAGTCCCCGGCCAGGATCAGGGGCAGGTTGAAGGGAAAAAAGTGCTCCCGGATCATCCGGGCCCCCTCAAACCGGGCCAGGGCGGAGATGTGGTCCAGATGGGTGTTGATGAAGAAAAAGTCCTCATCCCGTCCAACTTCCTGGAAGACGCCGTAGGTGACCAGGCGGGGAAAGGCGCTGTCCCAGCTTTTGCTGCGGTGCACTTCGGGGGTCTCGGAGAGCCAGAACTCGCCGCTTAATTTCACCCGGAAGCGCTCCTGCCGGTAGAAGACGGTGGGGTACTGGCAGGTGCGGTCCACTTCCCGGTGGGCGGTAAGCGGCAGGTACCCGGGCAGGACGGCCGCCAGGTACTCCAACTGGGGCACGGTGCCTTCCTGGGTGCCCAAGAGATCCGGCCGGTGGCCCCGGATGACCTCCGCCACCAGTTCCTTGCGGCAGTCCCATTCGTTGGGGCCGTCAACCGGGGTGGCAAACCTTAGGTTAAAGGTCATTATGAGCATAGGAGCCATCAGCGGTCAGTTATCAGCACGATAAAAATTTCTGGTGGCACAGGCTGCAGCACCCTTAACTTAATTTTTTCCCTTCCGCTTTTTTTTAACCGAACCTCACCCCAACCGCAAGGGCTGGGGGAAGAGCAGCTCCCTGGAGGTGCGTAAAAAATAGGCGTCGGTCATGGAGGCCAGATAATCTCGGACGATCTCCGCCAGCTGGTGGCTTGACAGATACTCGGGCTCCATGGGGGCCAGAAAGTCCGTCCAGATGGCCGAGTCCCGGCGTCCTTCCCGGACGTCGGCCAGAAACCTGGCGAACAACTTCTCGAAGAGGGCCTCGATCTTGGGGGTCTCCTCTTTGATGCGCCGGTTGTTATAGATGCGCTCGTAATTGAACCCCTTCAACTTCTTCAACAGGGAGCCCACCTCGGGGCTGTAGCCCACGTAATTCTTGTCGTAGCTGTGGTTGATGAGGTCGGTGACCAGGCTGTAGATGATGGCGCCGTTGGTGCGCCCCAGGCCCTGGGCCACGTCGTCGGGGAGGTCCTCCCGGCGCACCAGCCCGAGGGTAATGGCGTCCTCCAGGTCCCGGCCGATGTAGCTGACGGTGTCGGCCAGCCGCACCACGCAGCCTTCCAGGGACATGGGCTTCAGGTCCAGGGGGGGGTCGGCCTGCTTGCGGCGGGACTCATCTTCCAGGTCCGCGAAGGTCTTTTCCCGCTGCGGCGCCAACCGCTCCAGGTGGGATTCCCCGTCGTGGCACAGGATGCCGTCCAGGACCTGCAGGGACAGGTTGAGCCCGCGGCCGTTTTTCTCCAGCCGGTCGAGAAAGCGCACTCCCTGGATGCTGTGGAGAAAGGGGCCGATGCCTTGGGCTTCACAGATGGCGGACAGTATCCGCTCGCCGTCGTGCCCGAAGGGCGGGTGGCCGATGTCGTGGCCCAGGGCGATGGCCTCCAGCAGGTCCTCGTTCAGGCGCAGAAACTTGCCGATGGTCCGGGCGATCTTGGACAGAAGCTGGACGTGCAGCACCCGGTGGCTGATCTGTTCGTGGCTGATGAGGTAAAAGACCTGGGTCTTGTCGATGTAGCGGGTGTAAGACCGGGAGTGG
>JBGPBR010000174.1:0-4940 GCA_041481325.1 Desulfobaccia bacterium | reverse complement strand
GCCATCATCGCGGAGATGGGCGTGCACGGCCAAAATGGCTCCCTTCTGCCCGACTGGAAGGCCTCTAAAGATGCCACCATGTTTGGGAAATAAATCTTGAGAAAGGTGACCTCATCTGTAGAATCTTGAGTCAAGGGATTTGAGGGAGGGAAGAAAGCATGAAAAAGAGAACCAGCTTTGCTAGGATAGGTTCTCTGGCCCTCTTGACGCTGTTCGGCCTGATGCTGTCAGGGCCTCGCACCGTTGCAGGCCAAAGTCCCAATAACCCTTGCAGTATCAAAGTCCCGAAACCGGAGCCGACGAACCTCTCGGCCCTGGCTAAAATCACTGCGGACCAGGCCATGGCCGCAGCCCGGGCTGCCTATCCCGGCTCCCGGGTGCAAAGGGTGGAGCTGGAAAATGATAACGGCTGTTTGGTTTACGGCGTGAGCCTGAGCAACGGCTTGGAGGTAAAGGTGGATGCTGGCACCGGCGTCGTGCTCCATCAAGAACAAGAAGATTCCGAAGACGAGAGCCAGGAAAATCTCCAGGCGAAATAATCAATGAGCTGATACACCGGGGGCTGATTTGACCATCAGGCCCCCGGCACTTTGTAGTGTTGTTAACTGCTATCTATCAATAATTCTAAGAATTATAGGAAGGGGTGATAGGTTCAGGATATCAGAGCTTGCAAACGGCAAAAATGAAGTAAGCTGACCTCATCACACCCGGTGGTGCAGGTCCAGGCGCACCGGCTTCTCGCCGCAGACCTCCCGGGCGATCTCCTGCACCAGGTGCAACTCTTTGGGGGTGTGGATGATGCCGGAGACCACCACCGCGCCTTCCACCAACCTTACCTCCAGGGTGGGCACCAGGAGCCGGGGATCGGCGGCCACCCTGGCCTTGAGGCGGGAAGCCAGGGCCATCCCCGCCAGGGTCTCCCTGGCCTCGGGGGTGGCCAGGCGATCCTTGGCCGCCAGCGCCTCCGCCAGCAGGTCCACCACCCGGTCATAGGTGAGGCTTTGGGTGTTCATGGTCAGGTCGTAAAACTTCTCTTCCTGCCAATCCACCCCATAGTTGGCCTTGATATAGCAAGCGCGTTCGCCGTCCACCTGGGCGATGAGCCGTTCCGCCGCCCCCCGGCTCAAGCTCTCCCGGACCATGATCCGTTCCAGGCGCGCCGCCAGGGGAGCCACCAGCCGCACCCGCAGGCAAAATGGGACCCCCTGGAGCAGGAAGGGGCTCCCCCGGCCGATAATCACCACCTGGTCCTGGGAGGCATATTCCAAAATTTTCGCCTCCACCTGGGCCACATAACCCCGGTATTGCCAGTCGTAACGCTCCCAGACGGTGGGGCAGACCTCGTCCAGTTCCCGGGCCACCCTGCCCCAGCGTTCGCCGGTCGCATCCAGGTCTTGAAAGAGCCGTTCCTTGTCAAGGTATCGGTAGCCCAACCGCTCGGCCACCCGGCGGCCGATCTCGCGGCCGCCGCTGCCGTACTCCCGGGAAATGGTCAGAATCGCCATGTTCGCTCCTATCGGACTTGAGGCCAGGGAAAATATCATTTTCCGGTGGGCGGTGCCCACCCTACATTTTTACTGGGAGGGTTCCGATTTTGCCGCCCGGCGAAATGTCAACCTGATCCATAACTTACCCACCACGATGACCCCCAGCGCCCCTACCGCCTCCATGGCATAGTTAAACCAGGTCGGCAGCTGCAGCCAGCGCACTACCGCGGGGTCGGTGAAGATCATCTCGCCGGCCACCCGCCCCAACACCGCGGCCCCTAAATAAATGATAATGGGATAGCGGTCCATGAACATGGCCAGCAAGTTGCTGGTGAAGACCACGAAAGGAATGGACAGGGCCAGGCCGAAGATCAGGAGAAACAGGTTGCCGTGGGAGGCGCCGGCCACGGCCAGGACGTTGTCGGTGCTCATAGTGATGTCAGCAATCACGATCAGTTGCATCGCCTGCCACAGGGTCCGGGCCTCACGGTCTTCCTGCTCCGGGGCGCCTTCCAGGAAGAGCTTGACCGCAATCCAGGCGATGAGCACCCCGCCGGCCAGTTTGATAAAGGATATTTCCAGCAACTGGGCCACGAAGAAGGTGAGCGCCACCCGGAGGACCACCGCGGCGCCGGCGCCCAGCATGATGCCCCAGCGCCTTTGCCGGCGAGACAGGGAGCGCACCGCCATGGCGATAACCACCGCATTGTCTCCGGCCAGGATGAGGTCGATGATGACAATGTTCAGGATGCCGAGGAAAAAAGCCCAATCCAGCCTCGCTAATCCCCAGGCGGCCAGGTCCATTGCTATGGTATTGCTCCTTGGGTCGATCCGGGCGCCTCGGCCTGAGTTGTCAGCCCTTACCGGCCGGGGAAAGGTTATGGTTTGCCGCGGGCCAGCACCGTGAACCACAGGTTTTCATCCCGGAC
Organism: Desulfobaccia bacterium; assembly: GCA_041481325.1. GTDB lineage: Bacteria > Desulfobacterota > Desulfobaccia > Desulfobaccales > 0-14-0-80-60-11 > DASWLF01. Next base: position 2,524 of record JBGPBR010000174.1, on the reverse strand, counting down.
TTCCAGGGGAGACAGGGGCGAGGCCTGCAGCGCCGCCAGGAACCGCTCCATCTGGGTGCCCAGGATGCCGGAGAAGATATACCATTTTTTATGGAGAAATTCCGGGATGGTGAGGAGGTCCAGGAGGACGTCCAGGTGGATGTTGGCCAGGGCCAGGTCGGCCTCCGGGTAGGCGAAGTGGCGGGCGTCGCCGTGGATGAGGAGGACCTGGCGCTCCCGCCGGTTGTGCTTGAGATTCCGGGCCGCGGTGCGCACCGCCAGGTCGTTGTATTCCACCGCCACCACCCGCTCTGCCCCCAAAGCCAGGGCGGCCAGGGCCAGGATGCCGGTGCCGGTGCCCAGGTCCAGGATCCGGGTGGGGGCGTCCAGTTCATACACCCGCCTGAGCAGCGAAAGGCAGGATCGGGTGGTGGGGTGGTAGCCCGAGCCGAAGGCCAGGCCCGGCTCCAGGCGCAGCACTATTTCCCCGGGCCCCGGCTCCGGGGTCTCCCACACCGGACAGAGGTGAAAGCCCGCCATGGAGGTGGCCTGCAAGGGTTGGCCCGCCTCCCAGTCGGCGTAGTTGAGGACGGTCTCCGAGGAGTAGCGCCCCGCCGGCGCCGCGGCCAGCCAGGCCTTAACCTGAGACTCCCGGGGGCGGCTGAAAAAGAGGTAGGTTAAGTCTCCTTCCCGCCAGGAGCCCAGGAAGTCTTCCCCGGTGAGGGCCCCGGGGGGCTGGACCCGGCCCTCGATTTCATAGACGAAAAGTTTCTCCGGCGGCGGCATGGCTAAGCCTTAATATCAGGTAAGCGCACTTAATTTTATTTTTCCGCTCACAGAAAAACCCGATAGTCTGCCTTGAGAACCTTGGCCAGTCTCTTGGCCATATCCTTGCCGATCGGCCTTTTGCCATGCTCCATTTCGGAGATATGGGTCTGGCTGACCCCCACCAGAGCGGCTAACTCTTTTTGAGTAAGGCCCTCCCTCTTCCTGGCTCCCCGAAGAGCTACGCTCCCATTGAAGTCAGGATAAACCTCCTCCCAAGGCACGGACTCCGTCTCTTCGGCAATGGCTCCATAAGAGGCCAAGACCTCTTTGACCTCAACCACTTTGGTTACAGGTACCCGAAACCTGACCTCAACATAGGCGCCCGTAGTGGGCTTTTTCATGGCTTCCGACATAAATGACCTCGATCACCCGGTCTTTTTTGCTAAGGACCCTCCAGACCGCGACATAGGTGGGTCTGCCTCTCCGGAGATGGCAATGATGGCAGTCCTCCCGGAGCTTGCCATAATTGGGCCAGTCAGCCTGAACCGGGCCGGATAGCTTCATCTCCGCCAACAACAACTGAAATATCTCATCAATGCTCCCGGGCAATCTCTTGACCCTCTGGCGGACATTAGCAGTTAACAGAACTACCCAGGCCATGACCAAATATATCAATTATTGGTGTATTGTCAAGCCGGATAATAAAGCTTCTCTCCTTTAAGGTGGGGTATCCTACTTGAATTTTCTCAATTCTTCAGGTTAATATTATTAATTCCGCTCGAGTTCTCAACACTCGGGGAGGCGCTTATGGTACTCACAGGCAAGGTGCACAAGTTCGGGGACGACGTCAACACCGACGAGATCATCCCGGCCCGGTATCTCAACACCTCGGACCCCTCCGAGCTGGCCAAGCACGCCATGGAGGACGCGGACCCGGAGTTTGCCCGGAAGGTCAAGCCCGGAGATTATATCGTGGCCGGGAAAAACTTCGGCTGCGGCTCCTCCCGGGAGCACGCCCCGGTGGCCCTTAAGGCCGCGGGGCTGGCCGGGGTGATCGCCGGGAGCTTCGCCCGCATCTTCTACCGCAACGCCTTCAACATGGGTCTGCCCATCCTGGAGTGCCCCGAGGCCGCGGCGGAGATCGCAGGCGGCAGTGACCTCAGCGTGGACCTCAGCACCGGGGTGATCACCGAACTCGCCTCGGGGAAAAAATACTTGAGCCAGCCCATCCCGCCGTTCATGCAGGAGCTGCTGGCGGACGGCGGCCTGATGGCGCATCTGAAGAAAGGTTTGGAGGCCAGATCAGCATGACTCATTGCATCGCAGTCATCCCCGGCGACGGCACCGGCCCGGAAGTGGTGGCCGAAGGCATCAAGGTGCTTAACGCCGTGGCCGGCCCGGCCGGCACCAAATTCGACTACGTCTATTACGACCTGGGCGGCGAGCGTTATAAGAAAACCGGCGAGATCCTGCCGGATTCGGTCATCCAGGAATTGCGGCAATTCAAGGCCATCTACCTGGGGGCCATCGGCCACCCCGACGTGGCCCCGGGCATCCTGGAAAAGGGCATCCTGCTCCGGGCCCGCTTCGAACTGGACCAATACATCAACCTGCGGCCCGTGATCCTGTACCCCGGGGTGGACTGCCCTCTGAAGGACAAGGGCCCCGCGGACATCGACTTTGTGGTGGTGCGGGAAAACACCGAAGGCATGTACGTGGGCGCCGGCGGCTTTCACAAGCACGGGACCCCGGACGAAGTGGCGGTCCAGACCTCCAT
>JBGPBR010000173.1:0-4952 GCA_041481325.1 Desulfobaccia bacterium | reverse complement strand
TTGGGCTAAAAATTTGCGTTCCCAAGCAGGAGCTTGGGAACGAGCCATTCATGTTCCAAGGGAACACCCAAAACCATGAAAATTAAGGTTGGGTGCGTCTTACGCACCATTTTTGGCGCCTGAGACGCGCCCTACTAAGAACATTTTCAGAGCAGTGTAATGGTGGCACACGCTTCTATCCTGTGCCGGCACGGTAAAGCCTGCGGCTACCAAATGGGGCGGAGCTTGGGAGCGAGAAATGAACCCCTGCAATAAAATAAAGGGCCCGGCGAGCCGTGCCCTTTTAATTATGGGATTGGGGGTGGGGGTTCGGGGGAGGGGGTAAGGGCCACTTACAAAAAAGGCCTTAGCCCCCTCCCCTGAAAATCTTTTCCGTCCTTATTCCCTCTCTGGCACCACTTCCACGGTGATCTGGCCCTTCACTTCCGGGCCCAGGCGCACCGTCACTTCGTAGGCGCCCAGTTGTTTGATGGGTTCCGCCAGTTCTATCTGTTTTTTGTCGACTTCATAGCCCTTCTCGGCCATGCCGTCGGCGATCATGGCCGCGGTGACGGAGCCGTAGAGGCGCTCTTCTTCTCCCACCCGCTGGGCAATGGTGATGGTCAGGCCCTTCAGATGGGCCACCTGGACCAGGGCCGATTCCCGTTCCTTTGCCTGGACCTGGAGATGCTTGGCCTTGGACTGTTCGATCCTGGCCAGGTTTCCCGGGGTGGCCGCCATGGCCTTGCCCTGGGGAATAAGGAAATTACGGGCATAGCCCCTGGCCACTTCCACGACGGAGCCCATGGGACCCAGGGCGTTGATGTCTTCGGTCAATATTATTTTCAATTATGGCCTCCTCAGGCGTCCCGGGGCTGACGCAGGCGGCGAAAATCCAGCCACAGGTCCATCAGGCCCAGGGTGATAATCAGGAAGAAAAAGGGGTTCAGGAACAGCAACGGGTAACCGATCATCCTCATGACCCGGGGGAGCGAGAAGCGGTTGAACCAGGCGGCCACCACCGCCACGCCCTGGCAAAAATAAAGCAGGGCCAGCGCCAACAGCAGGTTCAGGCTCAGGTAGCGCACCCAGCTCACCGGCACCAGGAGGAGGAATCCCGTTCCCAAAGCCACAAAAATGAGCCATTCGGGAGCGGTCCAATAGAAAAGCGGCGGTTCAGGCTTGCCCCACCCCAGGAGCAGGGCGATCTGCCTGGCCAGGATGACGTTGAGCCAGGCCACCAGGCCGGTATTGGCCACCACCAGTCCCGGCAGCAACCGCTGCACCATGGCCACCATGTCGCTCTGGGAAACTCCCGGCAGGACCGACGAGGACCCGCCCGAGGCATCCCCCAGGACCTGGTGGACCGTGGCCATTATCTCCCCGCTCTTTTGGGCCAGAACGGCCAGGGGGCTGACCCCGGTAAAAAAGGCCTGGCCCAGCACGATGAGCGCCGCGCCGGCGCCCATGGCCGCCACCGTCAGCATGATGGCCCGGGGCGGCTGCACTCCCCGCTGCTTCAGACCGTTCAGCAGCACCCCCATGAACAGCAGGCTCCCGAAGCCCAGGTTGCTCCAGATGACTTCGAGGCCGGGTTTGAGGGCAAAGATGCTCAAACCCACGGTCAGCGTCAGCAGCAAGGCCCCCCGGCCTCCCAGACGCCAGCCCGCCACCAACACCGGCAGCGGCGTCAGGATCCCTGCCAGCAAAAAAGCCGCGGCATTAAACTGGGCCCCGAAGAACAACAGCAGCAAAACGGCCAGGCAGGCGAGCCAAACGGATAGACCCCGGCCCACTAGCAATTACTTCCTCCAGTCCTCAGGGGGACGGCGGCGCTAAGGGAACATAAGGAATCAGGGCCAGGAGCCGCGCCTGCTTGATGGCCCGGGTGACCCGCCGTTGATGGCGGGCGCAGTTTCCCGAAATGCGCCGGGGAATGATCTTCCCCCGCTCGGTCACGAACTGCCTCAGGGTATTGGCGTCCTTATAGTCGATGGGCAGGGTCGCGTCCACGCAAAAACGGCAGACCTTGCGCCGGACATAAAACTGTTTCCGTTTGCGGCGAGGCATTACAGGCACCGGTTATCCCTCCTCCTTGACTGGGGCTGCGGGTTCTTCGGGAGGGGCGGCGGCGGCGGCTGGGGCGGATTCAGCCTCAACCGCCGCGGCCGCGGCGGTCTCCGGGGCCGGGGCTTCCGGAGGAGCCGGAGCCGGGGCCGCAGCCTCCTGAGGGGCCGGAGCCGGGGCCGCAGCTTCCGGAGGGGCCGGAGCCGCTTTCTTGGCCCGGGCGTCGATCTCGGCCTGCAGATCCTCCAGATTTACCTGGTCGGATTTTTTGACGGTGAGGTAGCGAATGATGCGGTCGTCGATGCGGTAGTTGCGCTCCAGTTCTTGGACCGTCTCCGACTTCGCGGCGAAATCGGCTAACACGTAATAGCCGCGAGACGTGGCCTTGATCTTGTAAGCCAGCTTCTTGCGGCCCCATTCCTCCAGGCCCACCAGCGTGCCACCCTGGGTGGTGATGATGCAGGTGAACTTGTCGATGGCGGATTTCACTTCTTCGTCCGGGAGATCGCCGTCGACCATCCAGACAGACTCATAGCGGCGCATTTTTCCTCCTTACGGGTATCTGCCCTGGTGCCCTTGGCCCATGGCAAGGAGAGTCAACTAAATTTTTTATCAGAAAGCAAAGGGCTTGTCAACGGGCAGGGGCAAAAGGCGAAGGGTCCGGCGACGGAGGGGGGACCGGATAACCCGGCGTTCCCTGCCTCTTTGCGGACCGCAGGTTAACGCCGCCCGCAAAGACGCAGGGAAACAGGATGGTTCCCGGCCCTACCGCACCGTAAAGTAGGCCTCCCGTTGGTCGGAGCCGTAGCTGCTCGTCACCCGGCTGGTCACGGTGTAAGTCCCCGGGCTGGCGTTGCCGGGCAGGGAATAGGCCACGTTGTCAGAAAAGGTGCCATTGGCATTGGACACCGTGGTTTGGTACGGCTGCCCCAACAGGTTGCCGCCGTACCGCACTTCCCGGGTCAGGGTGACGGAAACCGGGGTGTTGTCCGGATTCAGGATGGTGTAGGTCATTCCCAGGTTGACCTGCTGGCCCGGGGACACGGTGTTGGGAGAGGCATCAGCACTGTCAATCCTCACCAGGTTCCCCTGGGACGGATTGTAGTTGTAAGACTGGGCTGCAGCCTGGCGGGACTGGATCTCGCTGTTCCGGTGTTCGGCGTAGAGATAGCCGCCCACCGCCCCCAAAACGCCGCCCGCGGCCGCGCCCACCCAGGCCCCGGTAGCGGGGGCGCCGGTGGCCGCCCCGATGATGGCGCCGATGGCCGCGCCGGTGGCCGCGCCCCCTAAGGCGCCGGCGCCGGCGGAGCGCCCCGGATCATAATAGCCGCTCTCGGTGACACAGCCCGACAGTGAAATGGAGAAGATTAATATTAACGCCAGGGTGAATAATTTCCGGGCCATTTTATCGTCCTCCTCTGGTAGCGCTTAGCAAGCCAGACCCCTGCAGTGCAAGACATTGCTTCCATATCAATAAGTATTTTAGCGGCATATTCAAGCCCTAATTTCAGTGACCGGCTACCGGCTACTGACTACTGGCTAACCTCCACTTCCCGGCCCACCGCTTCCCGGATGCGGTCCAGGAGCCCGTTGACGAAGGCCCCGGAAGCCTCGGTGCCGAAACGCTTGGCCACCTCCACCGCCTCGTTGATCACCACCTTGGGGGGCACCTCCGGCTCATAGAGAAGCTCGAAGATGGCCAGCCTCAGGAGGTTGCGGTCCACCACGTTCATGCGCTCCACCCGCCAGTGCTCGGAGTAGCGGGCGATCAGGGCGTCCAACTCCACCAGGTGGGCCGCCACTCCGGCCACCAGTTCCGCCAGGTAGGCCGGGGGCGGCCCCTCGGCCTGGAAATGGCGCCAGAAGCTTTCCAGGTGCTCCGGCCCGCGGCCCCCGGCAAATTCGGCCTGGTAGAGAAACTGCAGGGCCCATTCCCGGCAGCGGCTGCGGGAATAAGGCGCCAAAAATCTCAGGCCCCCAACTCTTTCAAGAGGTTGACCATTTCCACCGCGGCGTCGGCCGCGGCCGCGCCCTTGTTGCCCGCTTTGCTGCCGGCCCGTTCGATGGCCTGCTCCAGGGTGTCGGTGGTGAGGATCCCGAAGGAAATGGGCACTCCCGCCTCCAGACTCACCTGAGCGATACCCTTGCTCACCTCCGCGGCCACGTAGTCGAAGTGCGGCGTGGAGCCCCGGATCACCGCGCCCAGGCAGACCACCGCATGGTGCCGCCCGGCCTGGGCCAGACGCTTGGCCGCCAGGGGGATTTCCCAGGCCCCGGGCACCCGCACCAGGGTCAGGTCCTCCTCCCGGACCCCTTTGCGCCTGAGGCTGTCCAGCGCCCCCTCCAGGAGACGCTCGGTGATGAAAGAATTGAACCGGCTGACCACCAGGGCGAATTTCAGTCCTTCCGCGATGAGTTTGCCTTCCACAGTCCGCATCCGGTCCCCCCTTCTGAACTTATGGTTTTGTCCCACCCCAAGACGCAAAGACCGCTAAGGAACCTTCTTGGCGTATTTGGCGGCTTGGGGTGAAACCCAATCTTATTCCACCAACTTCAACAGGTGCCCCAACTTTTGGCACTTGGTCTTGAGATAATTCCGGTTCACCCGGTTGGGAGGAATCTCCAGGGAGACCCGCTCCACCATCTTGAGGCCGTAGCCTTCCAGGCCGATGATTTTCTTGGGATTGTTGGTCATCAGGCGCATCCGGCGCACCCCCAGGTCCCGGAGGATCTGGGCCCCGATGCCGTAGTCCCGGAGGTCCGCCTTGAACCCCAGGGCCTCATTGGCCTCCACCGTATCCGCCCCCTGGTCCTGGAGCTCGTAGGCCCGGAGCTTGTTCACCAAGCCGATGCCCCGGCCCTCCTGGTGCATATAGAGGACGACGCCCTTGCCTTCGGCCTCCACC
>JBGPBR010000172.1:0-4957 GCA_041481325.1 Desulfobaccia bacterium | reverse complement strand
TACAATACCTGCCCCAGGAGCCCTCGGTGTTCCGCAAGCTCACGGTGGCCGAAAATATCCTGGCCATCCTGGAGACCCTGGAACCGGACGCCCTGGTGCGCCAGGAACGTCTGGAAAAGCTCCTGGCCGACTTGCGCATCGGCCATCTGGCCCAGCAGAAGGCCTCGGCCCTCTCCGGCGGCGAGCGGCGCCGGGTAGAAATCACCCGGGCCCTGGTCACCGCCCCCCATTTCATCATCCTGGACGAGCCCTTCGCCGGCATCGACCCCCTGGCGGTCACCGATATCCAGAATATCATCCGGCACTTGAAGGAACGGGGTCTGGGGGTGCTGATCTCGGACCACAACGTCCGGGAGGCCCTGGGGGTCTGTGACCGAGCCTACATTCTCAACGAAGGGGTGATCCTGGAGGAAGGGCCTCCCGACAAACTGGTGCAGAGCGAACTGGCCAAAAGAATTTACTTGGGAGAGACCTTTAAGTTATAATTATGACGATTGATCGGCGCGACGCCGGTCCCATCTCCGCGGCAGGGGTTATAAGGCAAATCGATGGCCTTGGAAATTCGCCAACAATTAAAACTGACCCAATCCCTCATCATGACCCAGAAGTTGCAGCAAGCCATCAAGCTGCTGCAACTGTCCCAACTGGAGCTGGTGGGCGAGATCTCCCAGGTCCTGGAGACCAACCCGGTCCTGGAGGAGGAGCAGTTTGAGGAGCGGGAGACCGGCGACCACGACGAGGCGGTCCCGGAATTCTCCGCCAACGGCGAAGCCGCCCCGGAGGCGGTCCCGGTGGATGGCGATGCCAGGTCCGCGGTGCAAGAGTGGGATTGGGACAGCTTTCTGAAAGACCGCCTCATGCCTCCCCCCGTAGGCGAGTACGAAGAGCGGGAGGCCCTGCCGTTTGAAAGTCTCAATGCCCAGAAAACCACCCTGAAGTCCCACCTCATGTGGCAGCTGCGCATGGCCGGGCTGGATGAGGCCCACGACGGCGTCGGCATCCTGATCATCGGCAACCTGGACAACGACGGCTACCTCCGCACCACGACGGAGGAGATCGCCGGGGAGATGGGCGCGGACGTGGCCCAGGTGGAACAAGTCCTGGGGCTCATCCAGGGTTTTGACCCGCCGGGGGTGGCGGCCCGGAGCCTCAAGGAATGTCTGGCGCTGCAGCTCAAGATCCTGGGGGCCCAGGACCCGGTGGTGGCGGCCATCGTGGAGCAGCACCTCCCCAACCTGGGCAACAAGAATTATCAGGCCATCGCCCGGGACCTGAAGGTCACCATGGAAAAGGTGATCCGGGCCGCCGAAGTCATCATGCAACTGGAGCCCAAGCCCGGCCGGATCTTCGAATCCGAGGACACGGACTATATCACCCCCGACGTCACCGTGGAAAAGGTGGGCAGCGACTACGTTATCCGCCTGAACGAAGACGGTCTCCCCAAGCTGCGGGTCAACTCCTACTACCTGGACGCCATGCGGGGCCCCGAGAAGCTGCCCGATGCCGTCCGGAGTTACATCCAGAAGCACCTGGACAACGCCCTCTGGTTCATCCGCAGCATCCACCAGCGCCAGAAGACCCTGTACAAAGTGACCGAGAGCATCGTCCAGTTTCAGCGGGATTTTCTGGATTACGGGCTGTCCCAGCTGAAACCGCTGACCCTGCGCCAGGTGGCGGAAGACGTGCAGATGCACGAATCCACCATCAGCCGGGTCACCACCAACAAGTACGTCGACACCCCCCAGGGGGTGTACGATCTGAAGTTCTTTTTCAACAGCGGCATCAACCTGTCCCTGGGGGATCAGATCGCCTCGGAAAGCGTCAAGGAAAAGATCCGCCAGATCGTCCAGTCCGAGAATCCGGAAAACCCTCTGAGCGACCAGGAGATCGCCGATATGTTGCGGCGCGAGGACGTGCTCATCGCCCGCCGCACCGTGGCCAAATACCGGGGGATGTTGGGGGTGCTCTCTTCCAGCAAACGGAAGAAACCGGGCTACCGGCGCAAGAGCCTACCGAACAACCACGCCTCGTGAAATTCCGGCTTCTTTGAGAGAAGCCCCGTGGAGGAACCTATGCAAATTGCCGTGACCTTCAGACATCTGGACTCGTCTGAGGCGTTGAAAAACTATGTGATTGACCGCTTGAGCAAGTTCAAACGCTACCTGGACGGCCAGGTGGAGGCCCACGTGGTCTTGAGCATGGAGAAATTTCGCCACCTGGCCGATGTGACTATTGACAGCAATGGCCGGATAATTAAAGGAAAAGAAGAAAACGCCGACATGTACGCGGCCATCGATCTGGTCATGGACAAGATCGATATGCAGCTCAAAAAGTTCCGGGACCGGCAAAGAGACAAAGGCGACCGGATGAGGCCGGCGGCCGCGGCCGCGGCGGCGGTGGCGGCGGCGGAAAGAGTGGAGGCCCGCCCCCAGCTGCGGCGCAAGCGCGCCGAGGTGCCGGCCCTGCAGCTCAGCGACGCCATGGACCTGATGCAAACGAGCTCCGCCGAGCTCCTGGTTTTCACCAACGTGGACAGCGGCGGTTTGAACATCTTGTACAAACGCCAGGACGGCAACTTCGTCCTGGTGGAACCGGACCTGGGATAGGCCCCCTTAAGCAGCCATGAAAATCATCGATCTCTTGCAGCCGGAGTCTATCTTGCCCGAGATGCAGGCCACCACCAAGAAGGTGGCGTTGGAGGAGCTGGCCAAGACCCTGGTGCCGGGCCCCGACGGGTTGGAGTTGCCCAAGGTGATGGAGGTCTTGCTGGACCGGGAGCGCCTGGGAAGCACCGGCATCGGCGATCACATCGCCATCCCCCACGGCAAGCTGCCGCAACTCTCGCACCTGGCGCTGTCCTTCGGCCGCAGCCTCAAGGGGGTGGATTTCGACTCCATGGACGGCAAGCTCTCCCACCTGTTTTTCATGTTGCTGGCCCCGGTCAACTCCGCCGGCCTGCACCTCAAGGCCCTGGCCAAAATCTCCCGGATGCTCATGAGCCAGATGTTCCGGGAAAACTTGATGAAAGCCGAGGGGGCCCCGGAGCTATATCGCCTCATCGCGGAAAGAGACGCGGAATTTTAGGACAGTCCTGGAGATTCTGTTCGCCGCCCCCCCATGCCGGGAGCGACGGCGGTCTAATAAATTAGAAAATGGCCCGAAAACCAGTGGCGCGCCAGCAGCCCGAGCAGCCTTCCCCAGACCGATTCCCCGTGTTGATCATCACCGGGCTTTCCGGTTCCGGCAAGAGCACGGTGCTCCGAGCCCTGGAAGACGTAGGCTACTTCTGCGTCGACAACCTGCCCCTGGGCCTGCTGCTGCGCTTTCTGCACATGCAGCCGCCGCCGGGCCCGGACGGGCGCAAGATCGCCCTGGTGATGGACGTGCGGACCCAGGGGTTTCTGCAAAATTACGCCCGGGTCTTTCGCCGCCTGGAGCGGGAGGGGTTCCGGCTGCACCTCATCTTCCTGGAGGCGGCCGAAGAGGCGCTGCTGCGGCGTTTCAGCCAGACCCGGCGCGCCCACCCCCTGGCGGACCGGGAGTCCATCTCCCGGGGTTTGCAGGAAGAGCGCCAGTCCCTGGCGGGCCTGCGGGAGTTGGCGCACCGCATTATCGACAGCTCCCTGTACAATCCCCACCAGCTCCGGGAACTCATCAAGTCGGAATACTCCGAACTCATCCCCCGGGAACGCATGTGGGTCCACCTGATTTCCTTCGCCTACAAGAACGGCATCCCGCCGGAAGCCGACGTGGTGCTGGACGTGCGGTTCCTGCCCAACCCTTACTTCGTGGAAGGACTGACCCGGTTCACCGGGGACGACCCCCGGGTGCGGGACTACGTCCTGAAGCAGACCGAAACCCAGGAATATCTCGGCCACCTCTTCGAGTTCATCGATTTCCTGCTGCCGCTCTTCCAGAAAGAAGGGAAATCCCAACTCACCATGGCGTTGGGCTGCACCGGCGGGCAGCACCGCTCGGTGGTCATCGCCAATGTCCTGGGCGAGCATCTGGCCCAGGGGAATCTGCCCTACACCCTCAGCCATCGCGACCTGCCGCGGGCTCCAGGAGAGTAATTCATGATCGGAGTGTTAATCGTCACCCACAAAGAATTGGCCGAGGCCCTGATGAGCGTCTACGACCTGATCCTGGGACCTCGGGAAGGCATCAGCGCGGTCTCCCTTGACCCCGCCGCCCCGCCGGAAGTCTCCCGGGCTCAGATCCAGCGGGGCCTGGCCCAGGTGAACAACGGCGGCGGCGTCATCATTCTCACCGACATGCTGGGCGGGACCCCCTCCAACCTCACCCTGCCCTTTCTCCAGGAGGGCAAGGTGGAGGTCATCACCGGAGTCAACCTGCCCATGCTCATGAAGCTGTCCCAGATCAGGGAACACCAGGACCTGCGGGAGGCGGCCACCCTCCTGAAGCAGTCCGGCCAAAGAGGCATCACCGTGGCCAGCGAAGTGCTCCACCCAAAGAAATGACCCGAACCCCGACCATCCGCCCGGCCGGCCTGGCGGATGTGAAGGCCATCTGGGCCATCGAAAAAAAGTCCTTTCCCCTCCCCTGGCCCCGCCTGTCTTTCCTGGCGGAACTGGGCCACCCCTTAAGCCACAACCTGGTGGCCGGGCCTCCGCCCCCCGAACCGTGGGAAACCTGGGGGTATATCGTTTTCTGGGTGGTGGCCGACGAAATGCACCTCCTCAACCTGGCGGTGCACCCGGGCCGCCGGCGCCGGGGCGTGGCCCGGGCTCTGCTGGCCGAGGCCCTGGACCAGGCCCGGGGCCGGGGCGCCGGAGTGGCCTGGCTGGAAGTGCGCCCCTCCAACACCCCCGCCCTGAACCTGTACGAATCCTTCGGCTTCAAGGAAGTGGGCCGCCGGCCCCGCTACTACGACGACACCGGGGAGGATGCCATTCTGCTGGCGCGATATTGGGAGGAGGGAAAAGAGGAATGATTT
>JBGPBR010000171.1:0-4972 GCA_041481325.1 Desulfobaccia bacterium | reverse complement strand
GAGCTCGAAATCACAGCAGGGATGTTTGGGGCGATTTTCACTGATGAGCAAAGAGCCAGAATGCAAAATCATATTGAAGAGCTTAAGAAGCTGACCGCTGATAGCTGACAGCTGACAGCTTCAAAACGAGGACGACGATGGCGAGCGAGCTGCTGCTGGAGATTGGCACCGAAGAGATTCCGGCCCGTTTTATCCCGCCGGTGCTGCATGAGATGGCTTCCTCCTTCGGGAAGTTGTTGGAGCAGGAGCGCATTGCCGCAGGCGAGATCCGCACCTGGGGAACGCCCCGGCGCCTGGCCCTGGTAGTGACCGGAGTGGCCACCTCCCAGGCGGAGGTCGCCGAGGAAGTCATCGGGCCCCCCAAGGCGGTGGCCTTCGACGCCACGGGCCGGCCCACCGCGGCGGCCCAGGGCTTTGCCAAGGCCCAGGGGGTGCAGGTCTCCGACCTCATCGAGGTGGACACCCCCCGGGGCGTCTATCTGGCGGTGAGAAAGCGCGCCTTCGGACGGCCCACCTTCGAATGCCTGCGGGAGCTGCTGCCCGGCTTCATCCTGGGCCTGTCCTTCCCCAAATCCATGCGCTGGGGTTCCCAGAGCCTGACCTTCGCCCGGCCCATCCACTGGATCCTGGCCCGCTTCGGCGGGGCGGTGTTGCCCTTCGAACTGGGGGACGTGGCCAGCGGCGGCGTCACTTACGGCCACCGCTTTCTGGCCCCGGAGATCCGGGAAGCCGCGGACGCCGCCTCTTATATCGCAACCCTCCGGGACGCCAGGGTCATCGTCGACCCCAAGGAGCGGGGGGCCTTGCTGGCCGCGCAGTTGAAAGAGGCCGCGGCCAGGGCCGGGGGCGAGGTGGTGCCCAACCCGGGACTCCTGGAGGAAAACACCTTTCTGGTGGAGTATCCCTCGGTGGTGGTGGGGAATTTCGAAGATAAATTCCTGGCCCTGCCCGACGAAGTGCTTATCACTTCCATGCGGGAGCATCAACGCTATTTCTCCCTCCGCGGTGGCGATAGCAAGCTACTGCCTCATTTTATCGCGGTGAACAACACCCTGACCCGGGACCCGGATCTGGTGCGCCAGGGCCATGAGCGGGTGCTCAGGGCCCGCCTCAGCGACGCCATGTTCTTCTTCCAGGAAGACAGCAAGGTGCCGCTGGCCAACCGGGTGGAGGCCCTGAAAGGGGTGGTGTTCCACTCGCTGCTGGGCACCTCCTACGAGAAGATGGAGCGTTTCCGGGACCTGGCCGGCAAACTGGCCCCGGAACTGGCAGACCTGACTCGCCGGGCCGCCACCCTCTCCAAGGCCGACATCGTCACGGAGATGGTGGGCGAATTTCCCAGCCTCCAGGGGGTGATGGGCCGGATTTACGCCCTGCTTTCGGGAGAGCCCCCCGAAGTGGCCACGGCCATTTTCAGCCACTACCTGCCGCGGCATGCCGACGACGACCTGCCCGGGGACCCGGTGGGGGTCCTGGTGGGTCTCTCCGACCGGCTGGACACCATCTGCGGCTGCTTCGGGGTGGGGCTCATCCCCACCGGCACCGCCGACCCCTACGGCCTCAGGCGCCACGCCCTGGCCGTCATCCGCATCCTCCGGGCCCGGCAGCTCCACCTGGACCTGCCGGAAGTGGTCCTGGCCGCCCTGGACCTGCTTAAGGGCAAGATCAGCCGCAGCCCCGAAGAGACCGCCCTGGAGGTCCTGGACTTCTTCCAAACCAGGCTGCAGCACCTGCTGCTCTCGGAAGGCTTCGACCACGAAACCGTTGCCGCGGTGCTGGCCGCCGGGGCCCGGGACCTGGTGGACGCCGCCGACAAGGTCAAGGCCCTGGACGAAGTGCGCCGGAGCCCCGAGTTCCCGGCCCTGGCGGTGGCCTTCAAGCGGGTGATCAACATCTCCCGGGAAGCCGAAGCCGGGGAGGTGACCGAGCTGCTCTTCGAATACCCGGAAGAAAGGCTGCTGGGGGAGGCCGCCCAGCTCATGGAGATGGAGGTGGCGGCGGCCCTGAAAAAACGGGATTACCCCGGAGTGTGCCGGGCCCTGGCCAATATCAGGGGGCCGGTGGACGCCTTTTTTGAGCAGGTGCTGGTCATGGCCGAAGACCCGAAGGTCCGCCGGAACCGCCTGGCGCTGCTCGCCCGCATCAGCCGCACCTTCCTTCTGATGGCCGACTTTTCCCGCATCACCACCCAGTAATCATGCGCCGCTGGTTTCGCCGCCCAGAGAAAAGCCAAGAAGAGTCCCCGGAGGAGCCGGCCGCCCCTCCGGAGGATGAAGCCGCGCCGGGCCCCGAAGGCGAAGAAGCCGCCCTCGATGCGGCGGGCTCGGGGGAAGCCGGGTTATCCTGCCCCCCCGAAGAATTGCCGGCAGACGAGACGGCGCCAGCCGAGGCCGATGCCGCCCCGCCGGAGCCCGAAGTTCGGGAAGCAGAACCGGTGGAGACCCTGCCTGCGACCGGCGACTCCCGCCCAGGTTTTTTTGCCAGGTTCCGTCGATGGACCCCGGAAGAGACTCTCCCTATCGTCCCAGAGGATCGTGACCTTCAGGCGCAGCCGGCGCCGGCGCCGCCCTTTGCCCCGGCCCTGGAAACCGAGCCTTCAGCGGAGACGGCGGAATCTGCAGAAACGGGATTAGGCGCCCCCTATGAAGAATCCCCCGGGGGGGCGGTTCCCAGGGAAGTGGAGGCCGCGGCGGCTGAGGGGGAACCGCCCCCCGGGGAGGACCTGGAGCCCCGCCAGGGTCTGTTGCGGCGCTTCCGGGAACGCCTGAGCCGCACCCGGGACACCCTGGCCGGCGGCCTGGACCGTATCTTTGCCGGGCGCCAGGAAGTGGACGCCGCCCTCCTGGAGGAACTTGAAGAATTGCTGATTACTGCCGATCTGGGAGTGGAGACCACCCTGTTCCTCATCCAGAAGATGCAGGAAAAGCTGCGGCGCCGGGAACTGGGCGACGTGGACCGGCTGAAGCAGGCCCTGAAGGAGGAGATGGCGGCCCTGCTGCAAAGCCCGGCCCCCCCCGAGATCACCGCCCGGCCCTGGGTGGTGCTCCTGGTGGGGGTGAACGGGGTGGGCAAGACCACCACCATCGCCAAGCTGGCCCACCAGGACCGCCACCGGGGCCGCAGCGTCATGCTGGTGGCCGGAGACACCTTCCGGGCCGCGGCCGCGGAACAGTTGGAGATCTGGGGGGAACGGGTGGGGGCCCCGGTCATCCGGCAAAAGACCGGGGCCGACCCCGCGGCGGTGGTCTTCGACGGCCTGAGCGCCGCCCTGGCCCGGGAGGTGGATACCGTCTATGTCGACACCGCCGGCCGGCTCCACACCAAGGTGAACCTGATGGAGGAACTCAAGAAGATCCACCGCACCGCGGCCAAAAAGATGGCCGGGGCGCCCCATGAGGTCCTGCTCATCCTGGACGCCACCACCGGCCAGAACGCCTTGAGCCAGGCCCGCCTCTTTCATGAAGCGGTGGAAGTGACCGGCATCATTCTCACCAAAATGGACGGCACCGCCAAGGGCGGCGTGGCCCTGGCCGTGGCCCACGAGACCGGCCTCCCCATCCGCTACCTGGGGGTGGGCGAGGCCATGGACGATTTGCGCCCCTTCGACGCCCAGGCCTTTGTGGAGGCCATCCTGGGGTGACGGGAGGCAGGCCCGGAAGCTTATGAAATGGCTGCCAGGGTTCAAAATCTCACAAATTGGATTCAAATATTTTGCCGGGATTTTCCGAAGACTCTCCTTAATTCCACCTTTCTAATGAAAATTTCTGTTGGAGAATAAACTGGTTAGCTACAATCCATCTTAAATCGTTCTGCCCGGCAAGTTTCTTGCATATTGGCTTAGCCTAAAAAGAAAACATGTACCCGCAGGCTCTAACTTTTTGGCCCCAAAAGCAACCTTTTCACGAAGTGCACCTTTGGTAACTTACTGGCTGCCGCCGCTGCTCTGGTGCGCCGGGGTCCTGACCCTGTCCGGGGACCTGGGCTCAGCCACGCATACCCTGGGACTGGTGCAGTGGCTGCTATCCTGGCTCCCTCTAAGCCCTGCCCAGACCCTGGTGGTCCACGGCTATTTCCGGAAAGCCGGCCACGTCGTGGCCTATGGGATCCTCTATTTCCTCTGGTTCCGGGCCTTCCAGGGAAGTCTCCATTACCGCCCCAGGAAGTCGTTTTTCTGGGCCCTGGGGCTCAGTCTGCTCATGTCCATGCTAGATGAAGGCCATCAGAGCCTATACCAGGTCAGGACCGGCAGCCTCCTGGATGTGGGCCTGGATTTCAGCGCCGCGGTGCTGGCCGCTTTGCTTACCGCCATCTGGTGGCGGCCCCGGCTCAAACCCGAGCCGGAATGCGGCTAAATCAGCGGTTGCCCGGCGGCAAGGCGGTGATTTGTGCCCTTGAAATATGTGGCAGGAAATATATATTTAGTTTGTTATGCCGGGGTTCCCGTCCCCTCTAGCGTCACCGCCCCGGGAGGGGTAGGAGGTGGAGCCCGTTTTTCCTGGTCATCCTGAACGAAGCCAATGATCTCAACTATCTGAAAATACGAAATTTTCGCTCCGCTCAGAATGACAAATCCTCACTTTTGGGGGCATCTCATAAGCCCCCGGTTAATGAAGGACGATTAAAAGATACTCCTATGAATTTCACCGCAGACAGGCTTTTGCGGCGGTCGGGCCCAAGGTTTGGGCCGCGCCGGCGTTTCTTTTCGATCCTGGCCCTGCTGGCCGCGGTTTTCTGGGGCCTGGGGGCTGTGCCCCTGTTCGCCTCGGAGGCTCAAAACCTCTTCGACCTGGTCCAGGAGCACACCTTGAAAAACGGCCTCAAGGTCCTCCTGCTCAAGGAGACCCGGGCCCCCATCATCAGTGTCCAGGTCTGGTACCGGGTGGGCTCCCGCAACGAAAACCTGGGGAAGACCGGCCTCTCCCACCTCACCGAGCACCTGATGTTCAAGGGCACGGCCAAGTACGGCCCCAAG
>JBGPBR010000170.1:0-5043 GCA_041481325.1 Desulfobaccia bacterium | reverse complement strand
GACGCAAATGGTTACATAACAGGCTCCTCCCTGCGAATAGTCATATTCAGGCAGCCGTGCAGACTTTCTTGAGAAAAAAACCAACTGAATTATCCTTTTAATATGACAATTTCAACTCATTTTGAGTCTGCCAGCCACTCCTTCACGCCTTTGAAGGTGCGGCGGTGGAGCTCGCAGGGGCCCCAGGTGCGCAAGGCCTCCAGGTGCTCGGCGGTGGGGTAGCCTTTGTGGCGGTGGAAATTGTACTGGGGATAACGCCGGTGGCAGGCCTCCATCAGGGCGTCCCGGTAGACCTTGGCCAGGATGGAGGCCGCGGAGATGGACGGGCAGAGGTCGTCCCCCTTGATGACCGGCTGTTGGGGGTAGGTCAGGGGCAGGGGTTGGCGGCCGTCCACCAGGACCATTTGGGGGGTAACCCTGAGGGCCTGGATGGCCTGGGCCATGGCCTTGAGAGAGGCGGCCAGGATCCCCAGGCGCTCTATTTGCCGGGGACTTGCTTCCCGGATGGCATAAGCCAGGGCCTGACCTCGGATGTGCTCGTCCAGGGCGGCCCGGGCCTCGGGGGTGAGTTGCTTGGAGTCCTTCAGACCGGGGAGTTGGAAATCGGGAGGCAGGATGACCGCGGCGGCGACCACGGGGCCGGCCAGCGGTCCCCGGCCAGCCTCGTCCACCCCGGCGATCAAGGCGAGTCCCTGAAAACGCCAAAAAGCCTCCGGGTCAGCCAAGACATCGACGCGGCCTGGAGGACTAGGGTGGCGAGTCATAATTAAAATGACATTTAAGCCGTGGATTTTACCCCCCAAAGGGGGATTTAAGATGCCAGGCTGAGTTTAGACCAGGCCTGGAGAAATCACCTTAATTATGAATCACAGCACGGCTCAGACGGCGGGGGTCCGCTTTTCCTTAATGCGGGCCGCCTTGCCGGAGCGCTGCCTCAGGTAGTAGAGGCGGCTGCGGCGCACCCGGCCCCGGGTGAGGATCACCACCCGCTCGATATTGGGGGAGTGCTGGGGAAAGATGCGCTCCACCCCCACGCCGTAAGAGACCTTGCGCACCGTGAAGGTGGCGCCGGTGAGGCCGCCCCGTTTCCGGATGACCACCCCTTTGAAGACCTGGATGCGTTCCTTGTCGCCCTCGACGATCCGCACGTGCACTTCCACGGTATCCCCGGGGCGAAAATCGGGCAAATCCCCCCGCATCTGCTCCCGGGCCAGTTGATCTACGCGTTCCATAATTCCTCTCTCATTACTCGGAGCAGCAAATTAACCTTGTTCCCCTAACCATCTCCCCCAGGAGAGGGCAAAAGGAGGAACTCATTCACTGCTTGCCGCTATTATCTTCCGCCGGCGTCTCCGCCAGTGATCGCAAATATTCCCGGTCCTCCTTACTGAGGACCACCTTGGCCAGCAGGTCCGGGCGGTAATCCAGGGTGCGGCGCAAGGCCTCCCGGCGGCGCCATCCGGCGATTTTGGCGTGGTCGCCTTCCAGCAGCACCCCGGGCGCTTCATGCCCTTCGAATACCCGGGGCCGGGTGTAATGTGGGTACTCCAGGAGGCCGGCCTGGAAGGACTCCTCCTCGGTGGCCCCAATCCCGCCCAGCACCCCCGGTAAAAGACGCGCCAGCGCGTCCACCACCATCAGGGCCGGAACCTCGCCCCCGGTCAGAATATAATCGCCCATGGAGAGCATTCCGTCAATATAATATCTGATGCGGTCGTCCACCCCCTCGTAATGACCGCAGATCAGCAGGAGGTGGGATAGCTCCGCCAGCTCCCGGGCCCTGGCCTGGATGAAGACCTCTCCCGCCGGGCTCAGCAGGAGGACCCGGGTGGCCGGGTCCTCCTGGCGCCCGGCGCGAATCGCCTGCACCAGCGGCTCGATTTTCATGACCATGCCGGGGCCGCCGCCGAAGGGGCGGTCGTCCGCCACCCGGTGGCGGTCTTGGGTGTAGTCCCTCAGGTTCAGGACCCGGATAGTCAAGGCCCCAAGGTCCTGAGCCTTTTTAAGCATACTCTGGCTTAAAGGCGAGGCGAAGAATTCCGGAAAGAGCGTCAGGAGATCAATCCGCATAGGTTTCCAACAGTCCCTCGGGCAAGGAAACCTTGATAAATCCTGCCGCGGGATTAATCTCCAGAATCACTTCTTCCACGGCGGGCAGCAACAACTCCCGCCGGTCCAGCCGCACCGCATAGACATCATGGGCCGGGGTGGGGATGATCTCCTTAAGGTAACCCAGCAGGGCCCCGTCCCGAGCCGCGTAGACCGGCAGGCCCAGAACCTGGAACCAGTAAAACTCGCCCTCCGGCAAGGGGGGGAACCGCCGGCGGTCTCCGGCAACCGCCTTCCCGGTCAATTCCTCCGCCTGTCCCCTGGTCAGGATGCCTTCCAGATAGAGCAGCACCTGATTCTTGTGCCTGTCTGCCTCGAGAATCTGGTAAGCTTCACCGCCGACGGTCACTTCGCCCAAGGCGGCAAAGACCTCCGGGTCGGTGGTGGCGGCCCCGGCATCAGCGCGGACTTTAACCGCGCCGCGGATGCCGTGGGCTCCCGTCACCTGGCCCAGGCCAATTAAATGGGTCGGTAATTCGGGGCCCCTACTCAATGATCTCCAAAACCGCCCGTTTGCGAATCTTGGTGGAGGCGGCGCTGAGAATGGTGCGCATGGCCCTGGCCGTCCGCCCTTGCTTGCCGATCACCTTCCCCAGATCTTCCTTGGCCACCTTGAGCTCGATAACTGAGGTCTGCTCCCCTTCGATTTCGTTGACCTGCACCTGTTCGGGGTTATCCACCAGTGCTTGGGCGATGAACCTTACCAATTCCTTCATAGTAGCCACCTCTGTCAAGGGATGGGGCGATCAACCTCCCTGGGCTCCTGGGCCGCGCCGCGAGATTATGGGGCGGTCGCGGCTGCCGCTTTGGGCCGCTTCAGCAAACTGGCGACCGTGTCGGTGGGGGTGGCGCCCCGGCTCAGCCAGAGGGACAGCAACTCCTCCTTGACGCTAACCGCCGCCGGTTCCTGGCGCGGATCATAGGTTCCGATGATTTCCAGGAATCTTCCGTCCCGGGGAGACTCACTGTTGGTCACCACGATGCGATAAAACGGGCGCTTCTTGGCGCCGAAACGGGCCAATCGAATACGTAAGGCCATGAGAACTGCTTTCCCTCCTTAAGGTTTGTTGGTGGGGTGAGGGCCAGGGATACTTACAAAAAAATCCCTGCCCTCCCCCCACGCCCCCCGCCCAACCCGCTTAATGGGGCCTGGGAAGGCTGGGTCTGCGGCCCAGACTCCCCAGGTCCAAAAACCTAAGGGGTTGGGGGCGGGGGTTTGGGGGAGGATGGTAAGCGGGCCTTCTGCCCCTGGCCCCCTCCCCCAAAACTCTCAAAAAAACTTCGTGGGGAAAGGCATCTTCCCCTTTTTTCCGCCTTTCGTCACCTGTTTGATCATCTTCTGGGTCATGGTGAAGTTCTTTAGCAGGCGGTTGACGTCCTGCACCGAAGTGCCGCTGCCCAGGGCGATGCGCCGCCGGCGGCTGCCGTTGATGAGCAGGTGGTCGGCCCGCTCCGCCGGGGTCATGGAATTGATGATGGCCTCCACCTTGACAAACTCCCGGTCATCCGGCTTCAGGTCCTTAAGGGCCTTGGCCTTGCCCAACCCCGGGATCATGGAGAGGAGCTGCTCCACCGAGCCCATCTTCTTAATCTGGCGCAACTGCTCCCGGAAGTCGTCCAGGGTGAAGGCCTCCTGGCGCAGCTTTTTTTCCAGGGCCTGGACCTGGTCGGCGTCGAAGGCCTCCTGGGCCTTTTCAATCAGGGTGAGGACGTCCCCCATGCCCAGGATCCGGGAGGCCAGACGGTCCGGATGGAAGACCTCAAGGGCGTCCAGCTTTTCCCCCACCCCCAGGAACTTGATGGGCCGGCCCACCACTTCCCGCATGGAAAGGGCGGCGCCGCCCCGGGCGTCACCTTCGATCTTGGTGAGGATCACCCCGGTAAGGTTCAGCAGGTCGTGAAACTTCTGGGCCACCTGCACCGCGTCCTGGCCGGTCATGGCGTCGGCCACCAGGAGGATCTCCTTGGGCCCGGTTTTTTCCTTGATGGCCTTGAGCTCGGCCATCAGGGGGGCGTCGACGTGGAGTCGGCCGGCGGTGTCCAGGATCACCGTGTCATAGCCCGCGGTGTAGGCCGCCTCCATGGCTTGGGCGGCGATGGCCACCGGGTTGTCCCCCGGATCCGAGGGGTGGACGGCCACCCCGATATCCGCGCCCAGGCGCTGGAGCTGCTCGATGGCCGCGGGGCGCTGCACGTCCGCGGGCACCAGGTAAGGCTGGCGGCCCTGGCCCTTGAGACGCCGGGCCAGCTTCCCCGCGGTGGTGGTCTTGCCGCTGCCCTGGAGCCCCACCAGCATCAGGGCCACCGGGGGGCGGCCCGACAGGTCCAGCCGGGGGGACTCGCCGCCCAGGAGGCCGGTGAGCTCCTCGTGGACGATTTTCACCACCTGCTGGGCCGGGGTCAGGGAGCGCATCACCTCTTCGCCCACCGCCCGTTCCCGGATGCGGTCGATGAAGGCCTTGGTCACCTTGTAGTTGACGTCGGCCTCCAGGAGCGACAGGCGCACCTCCCGCAGGGCCTCGTTGACATCGGCCTCGGTGAGTTTGCCCCGGCCCTTCAGTTTCTTAAAAACCGCGGCCAGTTTGTCTGAGAGTCGATCGAACATTTAAATACCGTTTTTCGTTTTTGGTTTTTCGTTTTTGGTAAATACTTAAACAATTATAGCCTAACTTTTCTCGTTCCCAAGCTCCTGCTTGGGAACGCAAATTTCCGGCGAACCTCAGGTTCGCCAAGCTTCCGATAATATCGCGGCTGCGACTAATTTTGCCAAGTGGAGCTTGGCGCCCAATCCCGTTCCCAAGCAGGAGCTCGGGAACGAGGATTGGGTGACGCTGCCCCAACACTAAAGCTGCCGCTTATCGATGACTCGCTTGGCCTTGCCTTCGCTCCGGGGGATGGATTAGGGCTCCACCAGCTTCACTTTGACGGAGACGG
>JBGPBR010000169.1:0-5048 GCA_041481325.1 Desulfobaccia bacterium | reverse complement strand
TGGACCTTATTGCTGGCCGCGGCGCTGGCCTGGCCGGCCGCCGGCGCCGCCGAACCCCCGTTGACCCTTGAAGGCCTGGAAAACCGGATGGTCCGGGGCGGTTACCTGGACACCCTCTATACGGCCCAATGGGCGGTGCGCCAGGGGGAAGCCGTGGTGCCGCTCCTGGCCCAAATGCTGGAGAAGGGGAGGCAATACCAGGAGGAGGAAGGGGGAGCCGTCGGGGCTTATCCCTTCAACGTGCTCTGGGCCCTGGCCCACATCCCCGGCTCCAAGTCCCTGGCGGTCCTGGAAAAGCACCACGCCGCCACCAAGGACCCGGTGGCGGCCCTGGCCCTTAAGGGCTGGTGGCTGCGGCGCCACGAGGACAGCCCCCGGTTCGGAGTCCTCATTAACGACGACGGCCTCCTGGAGCGGCCCGCGGAAAAGGCCCGGGTGGTCAAGCAGGTCAAGTCCGGCCAAAAGGTGAAAATCTTGCAGGAAATGATCGCCAACCCCCGGGAAACCGGGCCCCGGGGCGGCGCGGGGTATTATGACCGGGTGGAGCTGGTCCCCAGCGCCGAGCAGGGTTTTATCCCCCGGGGCGGGGATGATTTTTCGCCGTTTATGTGAGATAGCTATCAGCAGGCAGCTTTCGGTAGAGATACGGAGGCTTGGCAGTCATCATGTAGGGTGGGCACCGCCCACCATAAAAAGAGCAGAGGACCGCGGTTCCTTATTTATATTCGGAATGAATGTTTATATAAAAGGTTTATTTCTTGAGTATGTTTCTGGCTGACACCTACAAGTTCTGTCCCCCGTGCGGCGGGCGGCTGGTGAAGCGCCTGATCAAGGCCGGGGAGCCGGAGCGCCTGGTTTGCGAAAGCTGCGGCTTCGTGTTCTACATCGACCCCAAGCTGGCGGCCATCGCGGTGGTGCCCCTGAATCAGGGCGTGGTCATGGTCCGCCGGAGCATCGATCCGGGTTACGGGCTCTGGGTGGTGCCCGGGGGCTTTGTGGACGTGGGGGAGCGGGTGGAAGAGACAGTGGCCCGGGAGACCCTGGAGGAAACCCGGCTGGTGGTTCGGCCCCGGCGCCTGCTCAATGTCTACTCCTACCACGAAAGCCCCACCGTGGTGGTGGCCTACCTGGCGGAGTACGTGGCCGGGGAACTGGCCGCGGGAGACGAAACCCTGGAAGCCCGGGTTTTCCGCCCGGCTGAAATCCCCTGGGAGAAGATCGCCTTCCGCTCCACCAAACAGGCGTTGGAGGAATTTCTGGGGAGCCCGACTAGGGGCTGACCAGCATGAAAAAGCCTTTGTGCATCATATTTGCCAGGGAAATCAAGCCGTAGGCCACCAACATCAACACCCCGATTCGGTATGTTAAGGCGTTCATGTCTACCCCCTTTGCCTTTTTGAGTGGGCTGTAACCCCAGACGTTAAGCCGCAAAAGGCAACAGCGCGGTTTTGCCATGGTCAAAATTCCAGGCGGGGGGCTGCGCCGATTGACGCGGTCTTGGCTAAAAAATGAATAGCATACCGTCCCATGGGGCTAACCCGCCCCCTCCGGTTGAGATGAGTTGAAAAAAATAAATTTTTAAGATAAAAATTGACGATTCGATGGAAGAGAGGTATAAAATGGCAAATCCCTCAGGACAGCAGGAAATTATGGAGAAAAAGAGAAAAAAGCTTCTCCACCTGCTCCATCAGAAATCTTACCAATTTCGCCCTGACCCTCCTTTTACCTTAGCCTCTGGAAAGAAAAGCCCTTTTTACATTGACAGCAAACCCACCATGCACGATCCCGAGGGCAAGGCTCTCATCGGGGAAGTTGTTTTCAACATAATAAAAGACCTTGAGGTGGATGCAGTCGGCGGACTTACCATGGGGGCTGACCCAATTGCCATAGCTACTTCTTTAATAAGCTTTCAAAAAGGTAAGCCCATTAAATCATTCTCTGTGCGCAAGGCCGCCAAGGAGCATGGAACCGGGAAGCGGATCGAGGGGGACATTCGTTCAGGGGAGCGAGTGGTCATCGTCGATGACGTGATCACAACCGGAAATTCTGTCATAGACGCCATCAAAGCGGCCCAAGATTTCGGACTTAAAATTCTGAAGGTGATTGTGTTGGTGGACCGGCAGGAAGAAGGCGGGGCCGAGAAAATTAAGAAATGGGCCGACTTGGACGCCATTTTTAACTTATCTCAACTCAAGGAGCTTGATGCCGGTGAAGAAAATTCTCCAAGAAGGACTCCATCAAGCGCAGATCGACCAGCTTATCAAGTTTTGCGAAGATAATTTCGACCAAGACCCCATAGCCTTTTTCATTTTAACCTCCATTCTCAAAAGCATCTTATATGACTTTTGGGAAATTGGGGAGGTTCCCAAAGAAGATTATGATCTTCTCGAAACCAAACTCGCTCCAGCAATCTTGACAGTTTTGGAAACTTCGGGAGAGACGCGGAGGATAGCTCTGGAAGATTTGATAAACGAGTTTAGATCATTAAAATTCTGAATTTACCTGCCTAATCCACCTCCTTACCAGAAAATCATAATGACCCACTATCGACCGGGTGGTCATCGTGGAGGACGTCGTCACCACCGGGGGCTCCACCCTGAAGGCCGTCGCCGCGGCCCGGCAGTTCGGCCTCGAAGTGGTCTGAGTCCTCATCCTGGTGGACCGGGAAGAAGGAGGCAGGGAAGCCGTGGAGAAAGCCGTCCCCCGGGTGGAGGCCTTGTTCACGATCTCGGAGCTCAAAGGTAGCTGAAGGTGGCCTTATCTTAAAAAAATATTGACAAGGCAAGGAAGGAATGCCCCGGGTTAACCAATTTTTCACCCCGACTAATATCCGGGCGCCAAATAACTTTGAGGCACCTGCTGTCTGCAATTGACTAACCGGAATAGAAGGTTATATTAACAATCTAAATGGGTTATCCGGCTCGGTCAGCCGGTTGCCCTGCAAGTATGGACCAGACCCGCATGAGCCCTTGGCTCACTCCATAACCGGGAAAACTCTCGCAGGGGCGGGTTTTAACCGGCCCCCGGAGCACCGGCGAGACGCCGGCGCCGCCAGTTATCATAATTTTCCAAGCAGGCCCGACCGTTACATTCATAGCCAACCACGACATGGTCTTTTAAGGGAAACAGGGATGTTGGACTTGCGCCGAAAATGGGGCTGGGTGGTGCTCCTGGCAGTTACGGTGGCCCTGGGCTTCCTTGCCGCGGCGCCGCTGGCCGCCCAGGGTAACGGCAACCTGCCCCCGGACTTGCAGCGGCTCATCGAGGAATCATTGCAGGCCAATGCGGAAATCAAACAGATGCGGGCCCAATTCGCGGCCTCCAAAGAAGCCATCCGTTCGGCCGGGGCCCTGGACGACCCGGAGATCGCCTTCCAGTTGAAGGATATTCCCACCGACACCTGGGCCTTCAACCGGGAGCCGATGACCCAGAAGATGCTGGAGCTCCAGCAGAAGTTCCCCTTCCCCGGCAAGCGTCGGCTGCGCTCCGAAGTGGCCGGGGAGCAGTCCCGGTCCGATGAATTTGCCTATAAGGACAAAGTCAACGAAGTGCGCTCCAAGGTGGTTGCCGCCTATTGGTCCCTGTCCATGGCTTACGCCAATTTTGACCTGACCCAGAAAAACAAGCAATTCTGGGAGCAGGTGGTCCGGGTGACGGAAACCCGTTACAGCGTGGGCCAGGGGAATCAGGCCGATGTGCTCCAGGCCCAGGTGGAGTTGGGCAATTACCTGGACCGTCTCTTTCAATGGACCCAGAAGCAGGAGTCTTACCGGGCGGAGTTGAACGCCCTGAGGTCGCAACCGCCGCAGACGCCCATCTCCCGGCCTCAGCCATTGCAGCCCCGGCCCTTTTCCCTGGGACTGGACGATCTCCTGGCCATGGCCGAAAACCGCCCCCAACAGCAAGGCCTGAAAGCCCAGATTACCAAGCAGGAAAAAGCGGTGGACCTGGCCCGGAAGGATTATTTCCCCGACATGACCGTGGGGCTGGCCTACGGTTTTCGGGACACCCTGGCTCCGCCCCAAAACCAGAAGCAGGCCGACATGTTCGGCTCCAGGGTCATGTTCAATATCCCCATCTGGCACGGCTCCAAGATCAAGCCCAAGATCAGGGAGGAGCAGGAAAAGCAAAACGCGGCCAAAGACGCCCGCCAGTCGGCCTGGAACCAGCTGGCGGCCGCCATCCAGGACCGGCAGGCCAAGCTGAAGCGGCTGAGCCAGCAGATCACCCTTTACGCCCAAGGCATCATCCCCCAGGCCCGGCAGGCGGCCGGCGCGGCCCTGGCCTCCTATCAGGTGGGGAGCATACCTTTCAGTCAGCTATACCAAAACCAGATCGCGGTATTCACCGCCGAGATGCAAATGCAGGAATACCTTAAAGACTTCGAAGAAAACTGGGCGGAATTGGAGTGGCTGGTGGGCCAGGAATTGCGCCAGCCGCGCGGAGGAAAGCCATGAGCCCTTTCCGCCGCAAGTCCTGGTGGGGCGTGGTGACGGCCCTGGGCGCCGTCGGCCTCCTGGCGGTGCTCTTTTATACCGGCGTTCTCCCCGGGTTCCGGACCTCGGAACCAGGCAAACCCCTGTGCTGGGTCTCCCCCAAGAACCCCAATTACATCAAGGAGGCGCCGGGCAAGGACCCCGAGGGCCACGAGCTGGTGCCGGTCTATCCCACCCCCGCGGGGGCGCCAAAGCCCGGCGCTCCGGCGGTGGCGCCTTCCCAGGCGGCGCCCCAGGGCAAGTACTGGCACTGTCCCATGCACCCGGAAATTGTCAAGGATGCCCCCGGCAAATGCCCGAAGTGCGGCATGGACCTGGTGCCGATCCTTGAAGATAGAGCCCCGGCGCCCGCGGCCGCCAAAAAGGAACGCAAGATCAAGTATTGGGTCTCGCCCATGGACCCCGGCTACGTGCGGGACAAGCCGGGCAAAGCCCACTGCGGCATGGACCTGGTGCCGGTTTATGAGGACGGGGGGGAGGAGGCCGCCGCCGGCGCCATTGCCGTGTCCCCCACCACCGTCCAGTCCATGGGGGTGAGGACCGCCAAGGTGG
>JBGPBR010000168.1:0-5057 GCA_041481325.1 Desulfobaccia bacterium | reverse complement strand
GGTAAGCCCTGCCAGGACCGGCGCGCCGCCTCCAGCAGGGTGAAGGTGCCCTGGACGTTGGTGCGCACGAACACTTCCGGGTCCAGAATGGACCGGTCCACGTGGGTTTCCGCCGCGAAATGGACCACCCGGTCAATGGGGTGCCGGGCAAAGAGGGCGGACACCAGCTCCCGGTCCGCCACGTCCCCCCGGACGAAGGTATGGCCGGGGTCGTCTTTGAGGTCCGCCAGATTGTCGGGGTTGCCGGCGTAGGTCAACAGGTCGAGGTTGAGCACCTGCCAGTCCGGCTGGTGCCGCCGCAAGTGGTAAACGAAATTGGTGCCGATGAAGCCGGCGCCTCCGGTTACCAGTACGGTGGTCATAGGCTCGCTCCCCACCTTTCCCAATAGGCGCCGAAGGCCTCCCGCCAGTCCGGCATGAGGTCGAGGCCGGCGAGCCGGAGCAGCCGGTTCTCCAGCACCGAGTTGGCGGGCCTGGCCGCCGGCCGGGGATAATCCCGGGTGGCGCAGGGGGTGACGGCCGCCTTCAGGCCCGCCTGTTTTAGGATGAGCCGGGCAAAGTCGTACCAGGTGGCCTCCCCCTGGCAGGTGGCGTGATAAGTGCCGAAGGCCTGGGTTTCAGCCAGGGCTAGCAACTGCGGCGCCAGGGCCAGGGTGCTGGTGGGGGTGCCCCGCTGGTCGTCCACCACCTGAAAATCCTGCCCCGGCCGCCAACTGCGCCCCTTGGCCAGGATGGCGGTCACGAAATTGGGGCCCGGATGACCATAGAGCCAGGCGGTGCGAACGATGAAATGGTCCTGGCATTGCTCCCGGACGCAGGTCTCCCCCAGGAGCTTGCTGGCGCCGTACACCGACAGGGGCCGGGGGCCGTCCCATTCCAGGTAGGGGCCGGCCTTGGCGCCGTCGAAGACGTAGTCGCTGGAGATATGCACCAGCTTGACCTCCAGGCGGCGGCAGGCCACCGCCAGGTTCCGGGGGCCCAGGCCGTTGACCTTAAACGCCAGGTCCGGGTCCATCTCCAGGTCGTCCACCCGGGTGGCCGCGGCGGCGTTGACCACCGCCTGGGGCCGCTCCCGGCCCAACCGCTCCAGGACCCGCCCGGGGTCGGTGAGGTCCAGGTCGTGCAGGTCCGTGGCCACGGCCTCCCAGCCCCGGCGGCCGGCCTCCTGCACCAGGGCCTGGCCCAATTGGCCCGCCGCGCCGGTGATCAGGATCTTCATAAGAAAGAAATCTTTTTGGGCAAGGCGCACCTTAAAATATTAGCGAGCCAAGTCCCGGCTTACTCCAGGCGGAAGGGCGAGTCGGCGTCGTTCTCGTAGCGAATCTCATCCACCGCCTCGAGGCGGCCGGGGCCGCGGTAGAGCCGGTTGGCGAAGTTGACCACCCACCCCGGGGCCCGGCCGATATTCTTGTAGCCGTGGACCACCCCGGGCGGAATGATGATGATCCCGGGGCGGCTTTCCCCCAGCACGAACTCTTGCCGCCGGCCGAAGCTGGGGCTCTCCGGGCGCTGATCCCAGAGGAACACCCGGAAGTCCCCGGGGCCGGGAAAGCAGAACAGGTCCGACTGGTGGCGGTGGGCATGGGGCCCCCGGCCCACTCCCGGCTTGGTCACCGAGATGTAGGCCATGACCGGGTGATGCTCCGGGGCGAGTTCATCCTGGCGGTAGACCTCCGCCAGCCAGCCCCGGGGGTCCTCATACACCGCCAGGGGGCGGCAAATCACCCCGGCAATCTGCGGCTCCAGGCGGCTCTCTCTCTTATCCATAGGCTTTTCCGGCAACGGCCAGTCTTTCCGGCCGCTCCCACGCCCTATTCCTAAGAATTTTACCGAATCTTTTCTCGGGCTAACGGACATCTTAGCATAAGAATTATTTTTCCCTAATGTCAATAGGGAATTGCCCCTAATCCATAGGGGGCCTGGGGATAGGGAAAAGCCGGGCGCCCGGGTCCCGGTGGCTGCCGGGGGCATCACGCCGGCCTCCGGAAGATTGGCCCCCGGGAAGCAGCACGGCCTGAAGGGGCGGCTAAAGTCCGCTGACGAGGTAATTAAAGATGGCCCGGACGATGGGGTCGAAGTAATAGCCCAAAATCCCGTGGCCCCTGGTGCGCTCCAGGAGCGCCAGGGCCAGGATGGCATAGGGCCCGGCTTGCAGAAAGACGGATTTGACCCAGGCCTGGGACTCGGGGAGCAATTCGTAGGCCAGAGATCCCGCCGCCAACGGGGGCAGGGGTATGAGGCTGTAAACCGCGGTGGTGATGTTGACCCCCACCACCATCAGGAAGACCCTGGGGTCCCATTCAAAGGTCTTCATGATCATCACCAGGCTGCCGCCGATTCCCGCCAGGAGGAGATTGGCCAGCGGCCCGGCAAACCGGGTGATCACGGTGTACAGACGCGGGTGGGCAAATTTACTGCGATCGATCCCCATAGCCCGGGGCCAGCCGAAGCCCCCCACCAGGTAACAGATGGTCCCCAGGAGGCCCACGTGCAGGAAGGAGTTAAAATGGAAGCGGTCCTTGGGGGCCGACCGCACATCCCCCAGAAAGGTGGACGCAAAGGCCTGGGCTTCGGCGTTGATCATCACCGCCAGCAAGACCGAGACACAAAAGGAGACCACCGCGTCCACCGCCAGGTTCTGGGGGTCCAGGATAAAGGGTACGGGCCAGGCAGCGTCTAAGGACATATCCGTAACTTTAGTCCTCCTTAACAATAGAGAAGGCAGGAATTCCTCCCTGCCTTCTCAGTTTACCAGATTATGGGTTGAAAACTACCCCATTATGGGATCATCTTGCTTCTCCGGATGCAACATGCATGGGCCGCTTGGTAACCCAGGAAACGAAAACCGCGACTATGAGTACCGCGGCGGAAAGATAGAAGGCCCAATCCAGGGTGCCGGTGATGTCCTTAATGGTGCCGGCCAGCCGGGTCATGAAGAAGCCCAGACCCCAGCCGATGAACACCAGACCGTAGTTCATGCCCAGGTTCTTGGGGCCGAAGAAGTCGGCAGTGTAAGCCGGCATCAGCGCCAGGCCGCCGCCGTACTGCCAGTAAGCGATGCCCACGGCCAGGAACATCAGGAAAACGTTGTTGCTGCCGAGGATGCTGGGCAGCAGGAACAGGCACGCGGCCGATATCAGGCAGTTCACAGCATAGGCGTTGCCACGGCCGATCTTATCGGAATACATACCCGTGCCCACCCGGCCCAGGGCGTTAATCAGGCCGCCCCAGGACACCAGCAGCCAGGCGCTGGCCCCCAGGAGTTTAGTCCCGATGGGCGCTGCGTTGGCAATGACCAACAGCCCCGACTGGGTGGTGCCGATAAACATAAACACCAGGGCATAAAACTGCCAGGCCTTAAAGATTTCCGAAGGCCCCCAATCTACCATGGTGCCCGCGGCCTTAGCCGGAGCCGCGCCCGCCTTGACCACCTTTGCGGGGGCCACATAGCCCGGAGGCGCCTTGGCCAGCTGGGACCCGGCGATGACGACCACTGCGGCGAAGAAGATGCCCAGGATCACGAAACTGGAAGCAACGCCGTAGGCGCCGATCAGATAAGTCGCCAAAGGCGCGATGTACAAGGCGGCGCCGCCGTAGCCACCCACGACCAGACCGGCGATGAGACCCCGTTTATGTGGGCCGAACCAGGACAAAGCCGCCGGCGTGGGCGCGGCGTAACCGATACCCATGCCGATGCCGCCGAAAATGCCGAACCCGATGATTAAGCCGGTATAGCTTTTGGTTAACCCGGCAATGATACAGCCCAGCGCCAGGAAAAGGCCGCCGGTGATGGCTCCCACCTTGGGGCCCGCTTTATCCTGAATACGGCCGCCCGGAATCATCAAAAGGGCGAAGATAAGGACGCAAAGGGAAAACGGATTGGCGGCCTGGGCATTGGTCAAATAAGTCCAGCCTAACCCAGGGCCTTCGGTGATGAGTTGCCCCGCTTTGGGAACACTAATCAGTTGCTTGGTCCAAACGCTCCAGGCGTATAAAATGCCCAAACAGAGGTTAACGGCCGTGCCGCAAAATACGACTACCCACGCCTTTCCTGGAACTTTGTCTGCCATGAATTCCCTCCTTAATAAATGGCATTTTTAAAAGGGCTGACTGCTATAAAATTGATCAATACTGGTTTTACCGACTTGCCGGCCACCACCTCCCTTACCCGAAAAATTTTTTATCGAATTAAACAGTGCAAAGCCCCTGCCAAAGCCATGATAAGCACAGAATAATTCATCTGTCTACTATAATAGTTAACACCATTAATATAATGATTTTTTTCTCAAGCCCTCCATTTCCCCGCGGCTAGACTTTTTTCCCGGCGTTCCGGGGTTATTTTCCCCCTAGCAGGGGTGCTTCACCCCACGATCTGGATGCCCGCGTAGTACAGGTTTCAATAATTACGTCACCGGACGGCTGGATGCCGGAATTATTTGCTGGAATTTTTTACATGGAAGCCCGGACGGCTCGAACCGAAGGAGACGTTAATGAGCGGACGCGGGCGCCTGCCGGCCGGGGGAGATGGTTGGATGGATGAAAAAACCGGGCAGCCGGCTAGTCGATGGCCGCCAGGGCCTTTGCCGCGGCGCTCAAGGTCTCCTGCAGGTCTTCCGGCCGGTGGGCCAGGGAGACGAAGAGGGCCTCGAACTGGGAAGGCGGCAGATAAACGCCTGCGGCCAGCATCGCCTGGAAGAATTGCCGGAACCGGTTCAAGTCGGATTTCTTGGCCCCCTCCAGGTCGGCGACCGGGGAGTCCGTAAAAAACAAGGTTAGCATGGACCCCAGCCGGTTGACGGTGAGGCCGACCCCGAGGCGGGCCGCGATCTCCTCCAGGCCCCGGGCCAGCCCGGCGCCGAGCTCTTCCAGGGTCTCATATACTCCGGACCGCTTCAGGGCCTTTAGGGTCGCCAGTCCCGCGGCCACCGCCACCGGGTTGCCGGAGAGGGTTCCCGCCTGGTAAACCGGCCCTGCGGGGGCCATCTGGGACATCAGGTCCCGGGGTCCGCCGTAGGCCCCCACCGGCAGGCCGCCGCCGATGATTTTTCCCAGGCAGG
>JBGPBR010000167.1:0-5060 GCA_041481325.1 Desulfobaccia bacterium | reverse complement strand
CCCTGCCCTCCCCCCAAGCCCCCCTCCCAACCCGTATAAGGGGTTTTTGGGGGAGGGGGTAAGGGCCGACGGCCCTTACCCCCTCCCCCAATCCCCATAAAATGTAGGGCGGGCAAGGCCCGCCTTCTTTTATTGGTGGGCCGTGCCCACCCGACATTTTCATCTCAATTTATTTGGGTTCCCTATCCGAGCATTTTGAAAGACGAACAAAAGACATTGATGAGCTTACCGGCAGACCAACAAGCCAGGGACCAAGCCTTGGACCCGCAGGGTAGCTTCCACCTGGAGGCGCCCGCGGGTTCGGGGAAAACTTCGGTGCTCCTGGCCCGTTTCTTGAGCCTGCTGGCCCGGGTGGCGGCCCCGGAAGAGCTCCTGGCCCTGACCTTCACCCGCAAGGCCGCGGGCGAGCTCAGGACCCGGGTCATGCAGCTCCTGTGGGGGCGGGAGGAACCCGGCCCCGGCGCCTCGCCCCACGAACTCAAGCTGCGGGAGCTGGCCCAGGCAGTCTTCGCCCGGCACGGCGACCGCGCCCAATTGCTGCTGGCCCCCGAGCGGCTGCCCATCATGACCTTCCACGGCTTCTGCGCCCTGCTCCTGCGTCTGGCCCCCCAGGAGGCGGGAGTGCCCCTGGATTTTCAACTGCTGGAGGAAAACGAGGCCCGCTGGCTGAAGCAGGAAGCTCTGGAAGAGATGCGGCGGCGGTTGAGCGCCCGGAGTCTCCGGGACCCGGTGCGCCGGGCCCTGGTGCGGCGGCTGGTGCGCCTCAATAATGACTGGCCCCGGCTCCGGGGGGAGCTGCAAGGATTGCTGTCCCGCCGGGACAGCCTCCAGGAGTTCCTGGAACTGGCCAGGAGGAGCCGGGACCCGGAAGCATATCTGCGGCTCCTGGAAGGGCTCTTCCGCACGGCCCTGCTGCCGTCTCTGACGGCCCTGGCCCAGGGCCTGGGGGCCAGCCGGCTGGGCGAGAATTGGCGGGAGTTTTATGAAGCCCTCCAAGGCGCGCCCCTGGCCGAAGGTCTCCCGGCCGCCATCCCCGGGACCGGGCCCGGGGACCTGGTGGCCTGGAAAGCGATTTCCCACGCCCTTTTGACCAAAGACGGAGAGCTCCGCAAGAGCCTGACCGCCAAAGTCGGCTTCCCCGAAGGTTTTGATAAGGCCAGGTGGGGCGCATTGATTCAGGCGCTGCCGCCCGAGGTGGTGGGGTTGCTGAAGCAATGCCGGGAACTGGCCCCGGCCGGGACCTCCGTTGAAGAAGCCGAGGCCTTGCAGGACCTGGTCATCCTGCTGGGGGCGGCCCTGGAGGTTTATCGGGAGTTGGGCTCCCGGCGGCGGGCCCTGGACTTTATCGGCCTGGAGCAGGCGACCCTCCGGCTCCTGACCTCGGAAGACCCCGGGGAGCTGCTGCTGCGCCTGGACCAGCGCCTGACCCACCTGCTGGTGGACGAGTTCCAGGACACCAGCCAGAACCAGATGGAATTGCTGTGCCGGCTCATGGCCGGCTGGGCCCGGGGCGACGGCCGCACCCTGATGGTGGTGGGAGACCCCAAGCAGTCCATTTACGGCTGGCGCCAGGCCAAGCCCCGCCTGTTTCTCGAATCCCGGCGGGGGCTGCCCTGCCCCGGGGCCGCCGGGGCCACTCCCCTGGAGTCTTTATTGCTGACCACCAACTTCCGGGCCAGCCGTACCCTGATTGCCTGGGCCAACGAAGTCTTCGGGGAGACGGTCATGGGGGGCGCCGCGGCCGGCGGCATCGATTTCCATGCCGCGGACCCGGGCCCCGGCGCGGGCGCGGGGCCCAACCCGGAACTGGCCCTGTTCCCCGGCGCCGACGCTCTTTCCAGCCGGGAACAGGAGGCCCGCTGGCTGGCCCGGCAGGTGGCCGCGGCGGTGCCCGAGCTCCAAGGAGACGAAAACATCGGCATCCTGCTCTTTACCCGCACCCACCTGCCGGTCTATCTCCAGGCCTTGAGCGACGCCGGGGTGGCGGTCAAGGTGCGGGAGGGTCTGAAGCTGGCGGCGAGCCGGGTGGCGGCCCACCTGCACAACCTGGCCCGGGCCCTGGTGCGGCCCGGGGACGACCTGGCCTGGGCCGGGGTCCTGCGGGGCCCCTGGGCCCCCCTGCCGCTGGCGGTCCTGGCGGCGGTGGCCCTGACCCCGGGCCAGGTGTGGCCGGAGAAATTGCGCCTTTCGGCCGCCGGCGACGAAGGTTCGCCGGGGCTAAGGGCCTTAACCTTGTCCCTGTTGGCGGCCCGGGAGCAGGTGGGGCGGCGGCCCCTGGGGGCCATCCTGACCGACTTTCTCGACCAGGCCGGGGGCTGGCCGGGGATCGCCTCCTGGGAAGGCCCGGCCGGGGTGGCCAACGCCAAGGCTTACCTGGACCTGGTGCACGGGGCGGAATCCGGGCTCCCGGAAGCCACCTTCAGCCGGGCCGACTTCAACCTCCCGGAGGCCTTTCAGCCTCCGGACCCCCGGGCCCAGGACTCGCCGGTGGAGGTCATGACGGTGCACGGCGCCAAGGGCCTGGAGTTCACCCGGGTCTTCCTGCCGTACCTGGACTGGCAGCCGCTCCAGGGCGAAGATAAGGCCCCGCCTTTCCTGCTGGAAGAAATCCCCGGCGAAGCTGCGCCCGGCCTGGCCCTGGCCCGGCCTTATCTGCAAGAGAAACAGAGCTCCCTTTATCTGCTGCTTAAGAACCTTAAAGAACGGAGAATCCTGGCAGAAAGCCGGCGGGTCTTTTACGTGGCCGTCACCCGGGCCCGGCAGCGTCTGGTCCTCTCCGGGGTGGTCAAGCAAAACCAGGGGCCTCAGGGGAACAGCCCCCTGGCCTGGCTCTGGTCGCATTACCGGCATGAACTCCCTCCTCCGGGGGCTGAGGCCACGTGGCCCGGCCCGGACCTGGGGGTGAAGGTGGCCGGGGAAGGTCCCGAGGACGCCGGCGGCGCCAGGTTCACGGCAACTTTGGAGTTGCCGGAGCCCCTGGATTTTCACCCCGAGCCGGAGCCCTACCGCTTGAGCCACCCCTCCCAATTGGCGGCCGCGGCGGGCGAATGGGAGAGCGGGCCGGACCCGGAGACCGCCCGGCTCCGGGGCGAGGTCACGCACCGGGCCCTGGAGACCCTGGCGCAAGCAGGGGAACTGCCCGGCGAGCCCGGGGTGGCCGCGGCCCTGCGCCAGGGCGGGCTGGAGCCCGCGGCCGCCGCGGCCCTGGCGCCCGAGATCCTGGCCGAGCTCGAGGCCTGCCGCCAGGACCCCTTCCTGGCCCGGCTGCTGGCACCCGGCCATTCGGAGGCCGTCAGCGAGTGGCGGCTGGAGGACCGGCCCGGGCCGGACACCATCCGCCGGGGCCAGATGGACCTCCTGGCCTTCGACGGCAAGGATTGGTGGATTTTGGATTACAAGACCTCGCGGCCCCAAAACCCCGGGGAGTGGGAGGCGTTCATCGCCCGGGAACAAGAAAAATACCGGCCCCAACTCCTGGCCTACCGGGAGATGGCGGCCAAGGCCAAAGGGGTGGCGCCGGAGGCCATCCGGCTGGTGCTCTATTTCACTGCCTGCCGGAAGGTGGTGGAGATGTAAGGTTTTCGGTTATTAAATATATATCGTTATTAATAGCGAGGTTTTGATAATGGCAAGTTCTCAGAACGTTTACTATATTTCATTGGCCTTTTTCCCTTTAAGCTTCACTACCTGAATGTGCTGGCCTGGGCCTCTTAGTTTTCCCAGCGATATATCATCTGGTCGTTAGGGGTTGATTAGGCCGCAGTCCAGCGAAAAATATTTTTCCAGTAAGTTGTGGTAACATTCTTTCCAAAGGGTTTTCGGATAGTGAGCAAAAAAGAAGTCTACGGTGATTGGCAAGCCATCCGCTCAACTGTCCTCAAGCGGGATGGGGTTCGCTGTCGAGACTGCGGCATGCAGGAGGAAGGGAGCAATCTCGATGTCCACCACCTGATTCCTCGCTTCCTTGGGGGCACGGATGACCATTCCAACTTGATCACGCTGTGCGACGGATGCCACGCCGCTCGACATCCTAATCTTCATTTCTCACTGGCTCGAAGGCTCATCAGGCGGTGGGGCCTCCGTCTCGCACGCTGGCTCGACACCCAGGGGGAGATTGCCGAGAACTTGCATGCGATCGTTGGAGCTCTATGGCTTCTTGGTCACGAGAACCTGCGTGATGGTCAAATAGACGCGATCTTAGCTGCCCTACGTGGGGAGTCAATTCTGGTCGTCCGACCAACGGGATTTGGAAAGAGCCTTTGCTTCCAACTGCCAGCGCTAATGTGCCCAGGGGGCACAATCGTCCTCTCACCCCTCAAAGCGCTTATGCAAGACCAAATTGCCGACCTTCTATGCCGAAAGGTTCCGGCCACCTTCATCAATAGCGATCTCTCCTGCGCAGAAAAGAACGAGCGCTTACATTTTTGGGAGCACTCAGGTCTAAAGTTACTCTACTGTGCGCCAGAGCGCTTCAATGCCGAGATTATCGCCAATCCCGCTGAGATCGATAGCCTTGCGAGGGGTAAGCCGTATTTTCTTGTCGTCGACGAGGCACACTGCGTCGATAGGTGGGGCCGGGACTTTCGCCGCGATTACGGAAGGGTCCGCGAAATTCGGGAGCGTCTTGGTACGCCCCCGGTTCTCGCCTTCACGGCCACCGCATCACCGACTACCCAAGACCGTATCCTTGAATCTCTTGGAATTCCTGATGCCAAGCGGCTCCTTGCCGATATTGATCGTCCCAACATCAGCCTGATTCGACTTTGGGGAGTTCCTGACAACATTAAGGAGCGAGCAAAAATCGTCGACTCCTTGCTACGACAGGTGAGGCTCGGACGCAACCTCATCTTCGTGCCCACAAGAAAAATAGGAGAAAAAGTCAAGCGGGCCTTCTCCGAACTCGAGCAGGATTTCCCTTTTTATCACGGGAATTCGCCCTTTCTTGAACGAGAAGAGATCATAGGCCGCTTCACTGGCCGGATTGAGCCACCACTTAAGACGATCATTTGCACGAACGCGTTTGGCATGGGCATTGACATCCCAGATATACGAGTGGTCGT